>JBCDBE010000089.1:0-15272 GCA_039184365.1 Bacteroidota bacterium
TAAAAAAATCATCAAAATCCACATTCCTATGAAAACCCTCAAATTGTATTTCGGCTTGGTTTCTATTCACAAATTCTGTTGAATACGAACCGTTTTTAGTATAAATGGCAATGACACCACCTGATCCTCGAGAGCCATAAATTGCCGCATTAGCTCCAAAAAGCAATTCAATACGTTCCACATCAACAAACGGAACTATATCCATCACTTCACGTAGTTGGCTTGTTTGTGTCCTCAAGGACGCAAAGCCATCCAATCCTGAACTTCCCGCGGTATTGGCATATGGAGAACTTTGGTTGAGAGGGAAACCGTCGATTACCCAGAGAATAGGTCCGATTCCTGACATGGAAGGCAAGGATAACCTGGGATTTAAATCCCCAAGACCAGAAACATATACTCCAGGAAGGCCCAAAAACAGTTGTGGTATACTTTTTGGCCGTTTGGAATCTTGAAAGACAACTCTGTCAGGTTTCATACCATATATGGATGAAGATACCTTCCTCGGTATCTTCCTTCCAACCAAGGTAACGGATTCCAGAGGAATTAAGTTGGAGGGCTTGTCTTCAAAATCGAAATCTGACAATCGTTTCTGGGGTATCATCTGTCCACTTTGCCGAATAGGATTTGGGGCAGCGACAACCATATCCTTTGCAATTTTTAGCTTTGGCAACTCGTATTGGTAAGGAATTACCTTAACCAATTGTTCCTTAATATTTTCTCCTTCCCTTCTAAAGGTCATGGTGACATCGCCTACAAATTGGAGACCGGTCAGCGTAAATAAGCCTTCTGAGTTGGTAGCTACTTCCCTTACCTCTATATCACGCCTATCATTAATAAAAATTTGAATCGTTTCATTTTTCAATAGCGTATTGTTCAAATCATAGGCTTGGCCATAGAACTCCAAACCTTTTTGAAAAGAATAGCTGATTTGATCGGGTAGAATATCATTGTTCATATCAGACTCGACTTCAGGAAAACGCTGGGCCAACACTTTGAGATCACTAAAAAAGCTGATACCTCGTTCACTGCTTACTTGTGCCATTGCACTGTTCACATTGTGCAGGTCTTGGACATTTACCATAACCTCTGAGGAAATAGGATTACCAGCATCATCGGTCAGCCTTAAACTGTACTGTAGTTTTCGTCTACCGTCCTCCAACAATTGCGTTTTTTCCGTTAAATCAAATTGTAGGCTACTTGCTTCATTATACAAGGGCCGCTCCGCCCATACTTGATCGTAATCGTCAACCAACCTCAGTTTCAACAAGCCGTAGGGCAGTCCTTCTTTGTTGATATCCAAATCAACAAAGTCCTTTTCTTGGTTAAAAATGATTTCTGATTTAAAATAGGCTTTGCCTTGTTTGCTACCTTTTAAATAGTATTTACCTTCCTTCAATTGAGAAGTAATACCAACTCTTACTTGAATTTTTTGATTTCCAATATTATTCACATGAAGTACGGCCCCTTCATCAAAAGGAGGGTCCAACTTCGTTTTTTCTCCTTGGGATGTTTGGAAATAATAAGACTCCCCAGGGGTAGGGAGGAATGTAAAGCTTGCCAAGCCACTACCATAATCCATCACATTGGCCACCTTAAGCCCATTTTGATTGATAATGGTTCCGTTAAGGGGATTTCCACTATCATCTGATATTATCCCTTTATTTTCAAGACCGATCACAAATTGGCCTCCTTCAGGGATAATAACTGTCGTACGCTTCTCCAAACGTTCATTATTTCCTGATTTTGAAATCAAGACTTCCCTTACGGGAAGATTTTCCTCGCCGTAGTTCAACATCCAACGCGTGTAGGCCCTAAGGTAATACTTGCCATCCTTTATCTTATTCGGCAATTCAAGTACGCCATTCACTGAACCTTCCTGAATTTTATGGTATTGATCAGCAATCAAATCACCTGCGGTATCCAAAAGCTCTACACGAAGTACCTCACTGGCGCTTACCCTTAACTGTTTGGGCCCTGTGAGCACATAGGCCTTAAAGAAAAGGGTCTCCTTGGGCTTATAGGTTTCTGAATCTACATGTAATAGCACTTGCTCCCGCCAAATGCTAAGTGAATCCTTTTGAGTGGTCTGAAAAAAAGATTCAGGTCGATAAAAATGAGAGGATAATTCCATCTGGGGACCGCGCACTTGTGACTGTGCAAAAGAAAAAGTGATGGAAAACACAAAAATCAATAGGGCAACTGTTTTATTCATAGTAAAAGTTTTAAAATGGATAGCAATACTTTCATATCATAAGAAAGATAAGGCACAGCATTAAAACAATAGTGCTGTTTTTCAATTATTTAACAACTTATTCGGGATATTCCACCCGAAGGTGGTAGATATTTGTGAGCTTTTGTTTGAGCACTTTTTTTACGGTCTCAATTTCTTTTAAGGTAATATCGGCATTTAAAAACTGATTGGCCCTGAATTGGCCTTCAACTATTTTCTCTACAAATTCATCAATTATTGGATAAGTAGGGGATTTAAGACTTTTTGAAGCGGCCTCTATGGCATCTGCCATCATAAGTATCGCTGTCTCTTTTGAGAAAGGAATGGGACCAGGATAACGGAAACCTTTTTCCTCTACTTCCGGGTCGAGTTCCTGCTGTTTTTTGAAAAAATAATAGACCAAGGTAGTTCCGTGATGTGTTCTTAAAAAATCAATTATCCGATCGGGCAGCTTATTTTTCCTGGCCATTTCAATGCCTTCAATAACATGGTCAATGATAATCTTGGCGCTTTCCCTCGGTGGTAGTTCATTATGGGGGTTAACACTGGTCACCTGATTCTCGGTGAAGTACATGGGTCTGTTCATTTTTCCAATGTCGTGGTACAGGGCACCTACCCTTACCAGCATGGCATTGGCGCCAATTTCATTGGCCGCCGCCTCTGCCAGATTAGCCACTTGCAAGGAATGGTGAAAAGTTCCTGGTGCCTTATTGGACAGCTCCTTTAATAGACCGGAATTGGTGTCTGAAAGCTCCAAGAGGGAGACATCGGAAACCAACCCAAATATTTTTTCATAGGCATAGATTAGGGGCTGGGCAAAAAGGGTGATCATGCCATTCAATAAAAAAAGCCCAAAGGTTATCCATTTAATATTGTCCAAATTTCCTTCTTGTATCATATTAAAAGCAAAATACCCTATCATATAAATTAAGGTGATCTGCCCAACGGAAATAAAAAGGTTCGCCCTTTTGTACAACTCAGAGACCGTCAATATGGTTACAATGCCTGCAATAATCTGAAGAAAGATATATTCAAAGCTATTGGGGACTACAAAACCCAAAATAAGAATGGTCAGTACATGGGCAAATAGGCCAAGTCGAGCGTCAAAAAAGTTTTTTAGGATGAGTGGAAGAATACAAAGGGGTACGGCATAAATGTACGCTTCAAAACTCTTAACCGACAAGGTGGTGATGAAGACCATCAGCAGAATATTGAAAAATATAAAGGTGACCTTATTGTTATTGGCATAAATTCCCGGTCGATACTTTTTAAGGAATAGAAGTAGCATAACCAAAACCAAAGCCACCAAAATGGTGTAGCCAGACAATATAAAGTAGAAATTATTTCCTTTCCATAACTCCGATTCATATTGTGACTTCAGGGAATTGAGAACATTCAGTTTTTCAGCCTCCACTACTTCACCTTGGGCAATTACAAGTCTTCCTTCTGGGATATCCCCCCGGGTAAAGGAAATCGTGGACAATTCATCTTGTAGCGCTTTATCAGTTAAAGCTTTATTGTAAAATACATTGGGGCGAAGCACACGTTTCAAAACCCTCTCCAGCTTTTCGGAAATAGGCCCATCAGGATAACTGTCCAGTAGCACTTCCACGCGTTCATAGGCACTATTCTTGGTAATAATTTGATTGGGTTGTACAGGTACTGCTTCATTATCCCGAACTACCAATGCACGATTTTTTGCAGCTACATCCTCAAAAATCCCAAGACGGTAGATACTATCAAGGATGGATTCCCCTACACCAGAGTAGTATTCTTTGGATGAAACTGAATACCCCTCACCGGAAAACCCGTTTTTATAGGCATCCCTGAAGGCTTGATACACCGTTTGGGCTATGGAATCACTATACGCATAATACTCTGATTTATTATCCGACAAATAGTTCCGCTCCTCATTGAGCTCTTCATCGGTCTTGTTGATTGAAAAATCAAATGGGGCATATAGGTTTTCATATGGCCAGGACCTACCTTTCTGAAATTCATATTTAAACTTTCCGCTCCGCGGGAAGAAAAAAACAATAAGTCCTACGGATATGAAGTAGAGAAAATACTTGTAAATAAGCGATTGCTTCTTGTAAAAACGATCCAGTGATTTTCCCATTGGTAAGGTTACTTAACCAAAAATAGAAAATTTAGGGGCAAACCCCACATTGGCGGTTATGGCTACAAAAATTAGTATTTTCGCAGCACCAAAATCATAAGGAATGAAACAGGTCGTAATCGTAGCTGCGGTAAGAACCCCAATAGGAAGTTTTATGGGGGGGTTATCCAGTATTCCTGCACCAAAGCTAGGAGCAATTGCCATTGAGGGCGCACTCGCCAAAATTGGTCTTTCTCCAAATCAGGTTGATGAAGTGTTAATGGGAAATGTCGTCCAGGCAGGCACGGGACAGGCCCCGGCCAGACAAGCGGCCATCTATGCCGGCATTCCTGATTCCGTACCATGTACCACGGTCAATAAAGTTTGTGCTTCGGGAATGAAAGCCATTATGCAAGCGGCCCAATCCATTGCCCTTGGGGATACCGAGATTGTGGTAGCCGGTGGTATGGAAAATATGAGTCAGATTCCCCATTATGTGCATTTGAGAAGCGGAACAAAGTTTGGATCCGAGCAGCTCATTGATGGCATGCAAAAGGACGGATTGGTCGATGTGTATGACCAAAATGCCATGGGGGTGTGTGCAGATGCCTGCGCGCTGGAACACAACTTCTCGAGGGAAGATCAGGACGCGTTTGCCATACAGTCTTACGAACGCTCGGCCAAAGCCTGGGGCGAAGGAAAATTTGCCAGCGAAGTGGTCCCTGTTGAAGTACCACAAAGACGGGGTGGGCCTATTTTGGTCGATGAGGATGAAGAGTTTAAAAACGTGAAAATGGAAAAAATTCCAGCGTTGCGACCCGCATTTACTAAAGATGGTACCGTAACGGCGGCCAATGCTTCCACCATAAATGACGGAGCCGCGGCCCTTGTGCTCATGAGTGAGGAAAAGGCAGCGGAACTGAAATTGGAACCTATTGCAAAAATAAAGGGGTATGCCGATGCCGCCCAAGAGCCAAAGTGGTTTACTACAGCTCCAGCAAAGGCTTTGCCGAAAGCATTGGAAAGGGCCGGGGTAGCAATTAAAAACGTGGATTTTTTTGAGTTTAACGAAGCTTTTTCGGTAGTTGGCTTGGCCAATATGAAGTTGTTAGGCTTAACGGATAGTAATGTTAATGTCAACGGAGGTGCAGTTTCTTTGGGACATCCATTGGGGTGCTCAGGGGCAAGAATTGTGGTCACCCTGTTAAATGTTATGGCTCAAAACAATGGAAATGTGGGTGCTGCGGCCATTTGCAATGGTGGAGGCGGTGCTTCGGCCCTAATCCTGGAACGTTAATCCATCTAGGGCGCATATGCAATATGGGCTTGGTCATTTAAGTGTTGTTCCCATTAGGGAAACCGCGGATCCCATGGCCCGCATGGTTTCACAAGTGCTGTACGGCGATGTCTTTAAAATAAAGGAAGAACGAAAATACTTCAGCAGAATCCAACTGGTTTTTGATGGTTTTGAGGGTTGGATCAAAAACGATCAGATCAACAAAATTTCAGAAGAAGATTTTCTGAACATTACTACATCATCAAAAGAAGCCTGTTTTAATGCTGACTTTCTCTCTTACGTCACTACACAAGATAATGAACTATTGCCCGTGGTTATGGGATCACGTTTGGACCTTTGTTTTCTCTTAAAGCATCGATGCGATGAGCTTGTTGGAATGAACACCCAATGGAAAAAATCGAATTTGGTGGAAACAGCGCTGCTCTACCTCAACAGCCCTTTTCTTTCAGGCGGAAAAACGCCCTTTGGTATCGACAGTTCGGGGTTCACCCAAATGGTATACAAAATCAATGGAAAAAAGCTTTTAAGAACTACCCAAGAGCAATCCAAACAGGGAGAGGCCTTGAGCTTTATTGAGGAGAGTGAACCGGGTGATTTGGCCTTTTTCGATGATGCAGAGGGCACCATCAATCATGTAGGCATTATTTTAAAGGATAACCATATCATTCATGCTTCCGGTCATGTCCGTATTGATCGATTGGACCATACGGGAATATTCAATACGGACAGCAGAAACTATTCCCATAGCCTTAGGGTAATCAAAAAAGTGATATAAAAACCCTGCCATCCAAAAGAAAGCAGGGTATCTTTTCAAGTTAAAGGGCCATTGTTATTCCCCGATCAACTTTTTGATTCTCATAAAATTTTCATTATCGCCCAAGGCCGCATAAATATTTTTCAACTGCTCCAATATCTGCACATTGTCAGGGGTATTCTTCAATGCTGTTTCCAAAACGCCCGCTCCTTCTTTAAAGAGTTCATCTCGTTGGACCTTTAGTTCGTCATATTTTTGGGTATCTGCCCGCGATGTTCCCAAATTGTTCATTTCATCAACCAATTCGTTTCCTTCGTTGACATAGGTAGTGGAAAGGTTCAAAAGTGCATTGATGTAATTAGGGTCCACCTCCAAGGCTTTTTTGTAGGCAGCCCGTGCCTCTTGCATATTCCCTTGTTCCATATTGATAACCCCAATATTGTACAACAAATCTGGATTGTCCGGGGCCATTTCCGATGCCTGCCCCATAAGTTCCTTAAATTTGTCCTTTTCGCCCATTCCATAATACAAATTGGCCTTGTTCAAAACCAAATTAACATCGTCCGGATTACTTGTTAAAGCATCATCATAGGCGGCCAAAGCTTGTTCATTTTTTCCCTGCTCTTGATAAATTAAGGCGATATTTTTCACAATTTCCGCCCTTTTGGATGGAGTTTTCTCTTCCTTAAAATCCTTGTAGGCATTTGTTTTCTTGTAGAGCTCATAGGATTGGGCATCTAATTCCAAGGTCTCTCCAGTGGCAACATCAACGGCGGAGTATTTCACTTCTGTTCCATCATAGTTGATTTCCTTAAGCTCATTGTAATATTGGATGGCTTGATCATAATTGTCAGGTCCACCATTGACAGCACTGCTAGCAGCATAATACAAGTAAATGGTATCGTTGGGACTCAATTTATACGCCTGGTATAGTTTGGTTGCAGCAGCGGAAAAATTCTTATTGTTGTTATCATCAACTGCGGCATTTACCAAATCCCCTGTAATTTGGCTCAATTTGGCTCTTGCATCACCGGAATATTTGGGCTTGCCACCGGCTTCTTCAACACTTATCACCTTGTTATAAGCGTTTATGGCTCCCTCAAAATCGGATAGCTGTTTTGAAGCATCCCCCAGCAAGGCGTAATATTGGGCCTGCAATTTTGCGTCTGCCCCGTCAATAGATCCGGAGGCACCCTCAAGAGCAGCTTTGGCAGCGGCAGCGTCACCACTTTTCATTGCCTTTGTTGCTGCTTTTATCTCGTCTTTCTGCGCAAATCCAATCACGGAGATTGAAAGTGCGAGTAGTAGCATCACTTTAGTTTTCATATTCAATGTGTAATTAAAATTTAGTGTTTATTTATTATTTTATTCTTTACCGTCGGTATCATTATCAAGAGCCGTGCCATCTTCCTGATTGACCTCAATGTCCATAATGTTGATTTCATCTACGGCATCCTCATCCTTCATTACTTTGGCAACCGCTGCAATCGAATCTTCACCTTTTAAATTAATTAGCTTTACACCTTGCGTAGCCCTTCCCATGACCCTCAGATCCTCTACAGCCATTCGTATCGCTATTCCAGATTTATTGATGATCATAAGATCATCCGTGTCACTCACATTTTTGATGGCTACCAATCCTCCGGTCTTGTCGGTAATGGAAATGGTCTTAACTCCTTTTCCACCCCTATTAGTTACGCGATAATCGTCAATATTGGATCTTTTGCCGTAGCCGTTTTCTGAGACCACCAAAATATCATCCTCAAAGTTATGGACGGATACCATGCCAATGACCTCATCATTGCCATCCGCTAAGGTGATGCCACGCACACCGGAAGCATTCCTTCCCATGGGGCGGGTTTTGCTTTCTTCAAAACGAATTGCTTTTCCAGACTTCAGTCCAAGGAATATTTGACTGGTCCCGGTGGTCAATTTAGCTTCTAACAACTCATCTTCCTCGCGAATGGTTATGGCATTGATACCGTTTTGTCTAGGGCGTGAATATTGCTCCAATGACGTCTTCTTGACCGTACCTTTCTTAGTGGCCATGATTACGTAATGGCTATTCACATAGTCTTCGTCCTTCAGGTCTTGAGTACAAATAAACGCCTTGACCTTATCTTCCGTTTCTATGTTTATTAGGTTTTGAATAGCCCTTCCTTTAGAGGTCTTGCTCCCTTCGGGAATTTCAAATACCCGCATCCAAAAACATTTTCCCTTTTGTGTAAAAAACAACATGTATTGGTGGTTGGTCCCTACAAAAAGGTGTTCCAAAAAGTCCTCATTCCTTGTCGTAGATGCTTTCTGACCAACTCCACCCCTATTTTGGGTTTTGTATTCGGTAAGCGGGGTCCTTTTGATGTATCCTGCATGGGAGATGGTAATAACCACCTGCTCATCAGGAATCATATCCTCGATACTTAGGTCCCCACCAGCAAAGTTGATTTCCGAACGACGCTCATCCCCATATTTTGCTTTGACTTCAAGCAATTCATCTTTGATGATTTGCATTCTTCGTTCTTTCTTATCAAGGATATCCTTTAAATCCTCAATCGTCTTCAAAAGCTCATCGTATTCCTCACGTAATTTATCTTGCTCCAAGCCCGTAAGTTGACGTAGGCGCATTTCCACAATGGCTTTGGCTTGGATTTCGGTAAGTTTAAACCGTTCCATCAAGCTGCTACGTGCTTCCTCCACATTGGCTGACCCACGGATAATGGCAATGACCTCATCAATATTATCGGAAGCAACAATCAGTCCTTCCAAGATATGCGCGCGGTCCTCGGCTTTCTTTAATTCATATGTTGTGCGTCGCACCACCACCTCATGTCGGTGCTCTACAAAATGATGGATGATTTCCTTAAGGTTCAACAGTTTTGGCCTACCATGGACCAAGGCAATATTGTTCACGGAAAAGGAAGACTGCAATGCTGTATACTTGTACAGCATATTAAGGACGATATTGGGTATGGCATCCCGCTTTAAAATGTAAACAATACGCATCCCTTTCCTATCCGATTCATCGCGAATGGCAGAAATTCCCTCAATTTTTTTGTCATTGACAAGATCGGCCGTTTTCTTGATCATATCGGCCTTGTTCACCTGGTAAGGAATCTCTGTAACAATGATGCATTCCCGGCCTTGAACTTCTTCAAAGTAGGCCTTGGCACGCATCACTACACGACCACGACCGGTATGGAAGGCTTCCTTTACCCCATCATATCCATAGATAATTCCTCCTGTCGGGAAATCCGGGGCTTTTATATGGGTAATGAGTTCATCAATTTCGATGGTATGGTCATCAATGTAAGCCACCGTACCATCCACGACCTCCGAAAGATTATGTGGCGGCATATTGGTTGCCATCCCAACGGCAATTCCCGATGCCCCGTTGACCAAAAGGTTTGGAATCCTAGTTGGTAGCACGGTAGGTTCTTGTAATGAATCATCAAAGTTCAATTGATGGTCCACCGTGTCCTTGTCAATATCAGCAAGCATTTCCTCAGAAATCTTTCGCATTCTTGCCTCTGTGTAACGCATGGCAGCAGGGCTATCACCGTCCACGGAACCAAAGTTCCCCTGTCCATCCACCAACATGTAGCGTAGGCTCCACTCTTGGGCCATCCGCACCATGGTATCATAAACGGAGGTGTCCCCATGGGGGTGGTATTTACCCAATACCTCCCCAACGATTCGGGCAGATTTCTTATGTGAACTTGAGGATCGCACCCCTAGTTCATGCATGCCAAAAAGTACCCTTCTGTGCACTGGTTTCAGTCCGTCGCGTACATCTGGCAGGGCACGTGACACAATGACCGACATTGAATAATCAATGTAGGCCGATTTCATTTCATCCTCAATGTTGATAGGTATCAATTTTTCCCCTTCAGCCATATTAAAATCGAATTGATTTTGCGGTTAAACTATCGTCGCAAGATACCAAAAAATGCACCTTTGCTAAAAATTGGCCTCTACTTTATTAAAAAAATTATCAACACGGGAGCACACTCAATATCAAGCAGTTTATAACGTTAAAGTTTATGTTAAAGCTGCCATTTTTCGTCAATTCTTCCGACTTTGTCGAATATGGGTACGGTATTTGGACACTTGTCCATTACTTTTAGTAATTTTAGTTCGACAAAGAAAAGCTATGGATGATAATTTTTCTCCAAGGGTAAAAGATGTTATCGCTTACAGCAAGGAAGAGGCATTGCGATTGGGCCATGACTTCATAGGCACCGAGCATTTAATGCTGGGGTTGCTAAGGGATGGTAATGGCAAAGCCATAAACATATTGGATGCCCTCGATGTGGATTTGGACCATTTGAGACGCAAAGTGGAAATTCTAAGTCCAGCAAACCCCAATACGGGTTCCATTCAAAAAGATAAAAAAAACCTCCACCTTACCAGACAAGCGGAACGTGCTTTAAAAACTACGTTTTTGGAAGCTAAACTATTCCAAAGTTCTTCCATTAATACCGCACATCTTTTGTTGTGTATACTCCGAAACGAGAACGACCCCACAACAAAATTACTTCACAAACTGAAAGTGGATTATGATAATGTAAAAGAACAGTTCAAGTCCATGATTACCAGTGATGACGATTATTTGGATACCCCAAGATCGGAATCCTTTTCCAGTGACCCCGACGATGGATCGGATGCTGGGGAGAGCAAGGAAAGTAGTTTCGGTTCCTCCAGCCAACAGAAAGGAAATAAAAAGTCAAAAACCCCAGTACTCGACAATTTTGGAAGGGACTTGACCCGGCTGGCAGAGGACAACAAATTAGACCCTGTAGTTGGAAGGGAAAAAGAAATTGAGCGTGTTTCGCAAATTTTAAGCCGTCGAAAAAAGAACAATCCCCTGTTGATAGGAGAGCCCGGTGTAGGTAAAAGTGCCATAGCGGAAGGGTTGGCCTTGCGAATCATCAACAAAAAAGTTTCCCGTATTCTATACGGAAAACGTGTAGTGACCCTTGATTTGGCATCTTTGGTAGCTGGAACCAAATATCGCGGTCAGTTTGAGGAACGAATGAAGGCCGTGATGAACGAGTTGGAAAAGAATGACGACATTATCCTCTTTATTGATGAAATCCATACCATAGTTGGTGCCGGCGGTGCCACGGGCAGCCTTGATGCTTCCAACATGTTCAAACCGGCATTGGCAAGGGGTGAAATCCAATGTATCGGAGCAACCACCTTAGATGAATATCGCCAGTATATTGAGAAAGATGGTGCACTGGAAAGACGTTTTCAAAAAGTAATGGTGGAGCCCACTACCGTAGAGGAAACCATTGAAATTTTGATGAACATTAAAGGGAAATATGAAGACCACCACAATGTTCATTACACGGATGATGCCATTAAAGCCTGCGTAAAATTGACCAATCGCTATATGACCGATAGATTCCTCCCGGACAAGGCCATCGATGCCTTGGATGAAGCAGGGTCTCGGGTACATATTGTCAATATGGATGTTCCCAAACAAATTTTGGAGTTGGAACAGCAGTTGGAAGACGTTAGGGAATTGAAGAATAGCGTCGTAAAAAAACAGAAATACGAAGAAGCGGCAAAACTACGTGATGATGAAAAAAGGCTGGAAAAGGATTTAGCCTCTGCCCAAGAACAATGGGAAGAGGAAAGCAAACTGAATCGAGAAACCGTTTCTGAGGACAATGTCGCTGATGTCGTTAGTATGATGAGTGGTATTCCTGTTAATAGAATCGCACAAACAGAAAGCAATAAACTTGCGGAATTGCCCAATCTCATCAAAGACTATGTGATTGGCCAGGATGAGGCGGTGGCCAAAGTCGCTAAAGCTATTCAGCGCAACAGGGCAGGACTGAAAGATCCGAACAAACCCATTGGCTCCTTTATCTTTTTGGGCCAAACCGGGGTTGGAAAAACCCAATTGGCCAAAATACTGGCTCGGGAATTATTCGATTCGGAAGATGCCCTAATCCGCATAGACATGAGTGAGTACATGGAAAAATTTGCCATCTCCCGTTTGGTTGGGGCACCTCCTGGCTATGTTGGATATGAGGAAGGGGGACAATTGACTGAAAAGGTCCGAAGAAAACCCTATTCCGTCGTGCTTTTGGATGAAGTTGAAAAGGCTCATCCAGATGTGTTTAACATGCTTTTACAAATATTGGATGACGGTTTCATTACGGACAGTCTAGGACGTAAAATTGATTTTAGAAATACCATTATCATTATGACCTCCAATATTGGGGCCAGGCAATTAAAAGATTTTGGTCAAGGTGTTGGTTTTGGCACTGCAGCCAAGAAAGCTCAGGCAGATGACCACCAAAAAAGTGTCATAGAGAATGCCTTGAAAAAAGCCTTCGCTCCAGAGTTCCTCAACCGAATTGACGATGTTATAGTCTTCAATTCCTTGGAGCGCGAGCACATCCATCAAATCATCGGTATTGAATTGGATAGACTCTTCAATAGAATCAAGGATATTGGATATGACCTCAACCTCTCGGATGCAGCAAAAGATTACATTGCCGATAAGGGATTTGATAAACAATATGGCGCACGACCCTTGAAAAGGGCGATTCAAAAATATATTGAAGACGCTCTTGCCGAAGAGATTGTCAACTCCAATCTAAACGAAGGGGACAGCATTTATATGGACCTTGACAAAAAGAAGGAGGAATTGACCATAACCATCAAAAAGGCCGAGGAATCCTCCGAAGCCAAATAGATCAAAAAGTATTGTGCGACAGCAAAAAGAGCCTTTTTCAAAGGCTCTTTTTTGATTGGGGTTACTTTAAGCCCTGTAAGAAAAATGAACGAAGGGTGAACCGTTTTAACAACTTAAACGATAAATCTGTCGTTAATCTAAAAATTTTCAATTCAGTGAACTTCCCTCCTACTTTCGTACCGACACTATAAATGACGGGAATGAAGTTTGGATTTGCAAAAAATCCTATTGTTGTCAAGGAATATTCCTTGGACATAGGCACAGTACAGGTGTATGACCATTATATTGTGGCTACTTTTGATGAAGGGGCCACCGTAACCTTGGAAAGGGCCTATCAAATCATTGGCATCTCAGAAATTCATTTTCGAAACAAAAAATTTGGGTATATCAGCCTTAGAAAAAATTCTTACGCCATTGACCCCATTATCTATACGTACCTAAGAGGTCTTGAAAATCTTAAGGCTTTTGCCATTGTCTCCAAAAAAGAGATAGATATGCACAACTTTAAGATTGAAAAAATGTTCTATAAAAAGCATATGGAATTTTTTATCGAATTCGACAATGCCGTAGGCTGGATAAAAAAGAGACTCAAAAGAAAAGGTCAGAAGATTTAATTGGTATCCCCTGTTTGCCCCTCTGCATGTTCCCTCCGAAATAAGTCTACAAAAGCAACACCAAGATTTTCCACTAGTTTTGATGAAGTTACGGCTTCATACCCCTCTTTTGAAGCGGTGATGTCGCCTGCCAGACCATGCAGGTACACCCCAAAAATTGAAGCTTGTAGGGGCGCATATCCCTGAGCGATAAAGCCCGTTATAATACCGGTCAGCACATCGCCACTTCCTGCTGTTGCCATCCCGGGATTTCCCGTAGAGTTGATGTAACCTATACCTTTGTCCACCACTATGGTGTGGGCACCTTTGAGAACAATAATACAACCGTACTTTTTTGAGAACGCCTTGACTTTAGCCAGTTTTTCAAAATCATCTTTCCACTCCCCAACCAATCGTTCCAATTCTTTGGGGTGCGGGGTCAAGACCGTTTCTTTTGGAAGTTTGTGTAAAAGTTTTGGTACTTTGGCTAGCATATTCAAACCATCGGCATCAATGACGAGTTTGGAGGTGTTCCCTTCCAGTAATTTTTCGAAAGCCCGGATAGTTTCTGTTTGGATTCCCATACCCATACCAATACCAATGGCTTGGGCCTTGAATGGAATTTCTACCTTAGTAATTTGCTTTTCCTTGGCATCGGTCAATACCATGGCCCCAGGAACACTGGTCTGCAAGGGAACATATCCGCATTGGGGAACAAAAGCGGTAACCAATCCCGCTCCAGCACGTAAACAAGCTTTGGCCGAAAGACTGACCGCACCGATCTTCCCATAACTACCCCCAACAATGACCGCGTGTCCATAGGTCCCTTTATGGGAGAATTTAAGTCGAGGTCTGTAAATGGGCAAAACTTCGTACTTTCCGGTAAGATGGTAACCGGCATCCACCTTAGAAAGGTATTCCTCATCCAATCCTATATCCAAGATTTCCCATTGATTGGCATAAATCCCGGTCTGCGGAAGAAAAAAAGGCAATTTAGCGCATTGAAAACTCAAAACATGATTGGCTTGTATTACGCTTTCGTGAAGTTCAGGTACACTGCCCATAAAAAGGCCGGAAGGAATATCCAAGGAAAGAACAAAAGCAGAAGATCCGTTGATTTGCCGAATCAAATGCCCTACCCAATGGGAAGGAGGGCGATTTAGACCAATTCCAAAAATGGCATCAACAACAATGTCATCAGGATCAATGGTTATGCCAAGACGTTTTTCATCCAAAAATTCGGGCCAAAGCTTGCGGTCTTTCAGTCGATCGAGATTGATCAAAAAATCCTTGGAGCGCTTCTCGCTGTAGTTGACCACATATACGTTGATGTCATAATCATGCTCTTTTAAATGTCTGGCCAGGGCAAGACCATCACCACCATTATTTCCGATACCGCAAAAAAGGTGGATTTTAACGGGATTGCCCTGAAGACGTTGGTGCATCCATTTAAAAATGCCCAAAGCCGCACGTTCCATTAACGCATCGCTGGATATTTGCTGTTTTTTGATTGTGATTTCATCAGCCTTATATATCTGTTCCTTGGATAAAATCTTCATTCGGTAAGGATAGTTAACAAATATTGTCA
>JBCDBE010000090.1:0-14645 GCA_039184365.1 Bacteroidota bacterium
AAAAAGTACTCAAAGCAAATCCATTTTGAGTTTGAATAATTTCGTTGGATTTCAAAAAATTATCACTTTCGACCGACAAAGTACCTCGACCGGAATTCATAAATAAGTTCCCATTATACTGAACCTGTCCCTCTTTAGAATTATGAATCACGACTACTTTTTCATTCAAATTAATCTTTGAAGCACCCTCTTCGTCATGCCTAAAGAACTGGGCGAAAATATGGGCCGTTTCCTCAATAAGCAACCGACATTCGGCATTTACCATTAAAGAAACGCTCAATAAATCCTCAGGATAGTACACCAAAACCGTTCTAGCACCCCTCCAACTACCGGCATGTTCAATAACGTTGTTCCCAAAAACGTCAATAGATGAACGCCAAGCAATACCCACATTGGTCTCTTCACCATTTAGCAGCCTATTACTGGCGAACATATCGTCGGCAACTTCTTTGGAAACAAGGCCTTGGTAAGAATATGCATTCATCAATTTGACCAAATCACTTGGCGTACTTCTAAACGCTGCCCCCGGAACTTTGTAACTCCCATTATTCAGTTTATCCCTCTTCAATTTTCCATTTTTTAGCAAATAAATTTCAGCATCCCCATTAGTAAGTTTATTGATATTTTAAGGAGCAGTATATTTCATCTGTATAGGCGCAAAAACCCATCTTTTCATGTACTCCGCATACGACATTCCCGAAACTCCTTCAATTACCGCCGCCAAGAGATTATATGCAGCCGTGGAATATTTATAGTCCGTTCCCGGTTCAAACAATAAGGGTTCATTAATAATTTCAAGGGTTTCCTTTATCGTATTATATTGTTTGTTTTGATAGCCCTTTGCAGATGGTCTATGTTTCAATCCAGAGGTATGTCCCGCCAACTGACGAACAGTTAAACTGGCATACCTTTCGTTGATATAAGGGACATACTTCTTTATGGGTACATCAAAGTCCAATAGACCTTCTGTAGTCAAACGACCCAAAGCGGTTGCCGTAAGCACCTTAGCCACTGAAGCCGTTCTAATTCTTGTTGTTGGAATCATGGGTTCCCCATCCTCTAAATCCGCATACCCAAACCCTTTGGCATAGATTACTTTGCCCTCTTTCGCAACAGCAATGGAAAGTCCTGGTAATTTGGTCTGCCTCAGAAATGACTCGGCAAGTTGATCTATTCTTAAACTGTACTGGGCTTGTAAAGTAGAACATAAGCCAAAGAAAATTAGCGTTAATTGGTTCAATAGGTTTCTCATAACGTTTCCCTTAGAGTTTAGATTATCCTTGAGCCCCCTTACTAAGCAAATAGGAAACCACCTCGTCGTGATTACCGCGACGTGCCATTTTCAATGCGCTTCGCTTCTCAGAATTTAAGGAATAGCTATCTCTAACCGATTTGTTCACGTCAGCACCCTGCTCCACCAAATACTTCACCACCTCCAAATGACCGCTCCATGCCGCTCTGATCAATGGGGTTTCATCGCCCCTGACATGGGCATTTACATCAGCTCCTTTACCGACCAAATATTTGACTACGGCTAGATGTCCGTTTTTTGAGGCCATTATTAAGGGATTGCCATCCCCGCTACTTTTCTTGTCGACATCAGCCCCAAGATGCACCAAAGCCTTGACCAATTCAAGGTCACCACCTGCAGAAGCCCTTATTAGGGCCGTTCCATCGCCCTCAACAGCCCTATTGATATCTCCATCAGCTTCTATTAGGAGCTCTAAAATCTCCTTACCATCTTTTTTTCCAGCTAGTATCATGGCATTACCATCCCCAAGAACCTCAGTGTTTACGGTAGCCCCATTTTTCAGGAACAACTTAACAATGTCGATGTTATTTCCTCGGACAGCCGCCATTAAAGGCGTTCCATCGCCAACAATTCGAGCATTGATATCCGCGCCTGCTTGCAGAAGATAATTGGTTATTTCGTAGTGCCCCTTTTCTGCGGCGATCATAAGTGCGCTGGCATCTCGCTTAAAACGGTAGTTCGGTTTGGCTCCAGCATGAATTAGGCTCTTAACAATGTCTAAGTTTCCTATTTTAGCGGCCATCCCGAGAGGGGTTCTAGGTTGGATTTTTTCGTTGTAAATACAGTTGGGATCTGTAGTTTTCAGAAGCGCTTCCACTTTTTTTGAATCGTTGGCCCTTATGGCCAATAGTAAGGCTTCGCAATTTTGAGCATTGGCATCGGTAATTACCGATAGCAGTAAATAAATAAGTAATAAAGCAAGTTTTTTCATGACGTTCGTTTTTTGTGATTTCTTTTGATACCCCAAAACTATATTGAACGCAAACACAAAATGGATTTTATAGACCAACACACTTTTGCTAAGGACGGAAAAGACAAAAACACCCAGGTCCATCTTTGTCAATAGGAAATCAAAGTTTATCGATAAATCCCACGGGTTCGGCAATTAATTGAAGTACACAGCCGTATATAGGCTATTTTTAGACCCTATGCGGAGCTTGAAGTACTATTTGGACGTGGTTTTACAAAATAGACTTGCCACCCATCTTCTTTTCTGGATGGGTTTAGTCACCATTTTCATTAGCCTGGCCAGTTTAAACTCCGGAACCATTAAGGCCAATGTTGCCAACTATCTTGCCCTACTACCTGCTCAAATAGGGGCCGCTTATCTTTTAAACTATTATCAAATTCCCAAACAACTCCTTAAAAAAAGATACTTCAGTTTTTTTGTTGGATTTATCCTCTCCATTTATTTCTTTACGGTAATAGGACGATTGTCCATCATCTATATTGCCGAACCTTTTTTTAGGGAGAATTTCACCCAGGAATCCCTAGCTGAAATTTTATCTGATTCCGCCTATCTTTTTTCAGTCTATTTCCCTTCGGTGTATATCTATGCCCTGATAATGTTATTGATTAAAGCCTTCCAAAATAGGTCCAAGGAAAAACATAAAATTGAAGTATTGCAAAAGGAAAAAGCATTTAACGAGCTTCGGTTTTTAAGGGGTCAAATTCAACCCCACTTTTTGTTCAACACCTTGAACAACCTCTACGGATTGACTTTGGCCAAATCTGATTTGGCTCCAGAAGTAGTACTAAAACTCTCTGAAATTCTGGATTTTATATTGCACCAGGGCAACGAACCCCAAATTGAGATCAAAAAAGAACTTGAGCTGTTAAATGCCTATATCGAATTGGAATCATTGCGTCATGGGGACAAACTTAGTGTTACCTTTCATCATGAAATTGATAATGAAAATGTAACGCTTGCTCCTCTTTTAATTCTCCCATTGGTCGAAAATTCCTTTAAGCATGGAATATCACCAATAAAAGATACCTCAGAAATAGTATTGGATTTAAAGGTTTCAGGAGGCAATTTGAATTTTATGGCTAAAAATCAAAAAGGTCATAACAGATCCATGGGACCGATAAAACCAAGCAACAGTGGTATCGGAATCACCAACCTAAAGAGACAACTGGAACTGAACTATCCCAAAAAGCACGATCTTCGGGTTTTTGAGGATAAAGAAAATTTTGAAGTACAACTGGAATTGGAACTCGTGTAATTATGAAGATTCAGTGCATCATCATTGACGACGAACCCTTGGCCATACAGGTCATTCAATCCCATCTTGCCCCATTGCCAGAAATTGAAGTTGTCGATTCCTTTCAGGACCCTACCAAGGCCTTTGAGGTTTTGAACCAAGGTAAAATTGATTTAGTTTTTCTTGACATTGAAATGCCCCAATTATCCGGTTTGGAACTCATAAAGACCATTCCACCTTCGGTAAAGGTGATTTTTACCACGGCATTCAGAAACTATGCGTTGGAAAGTTATGATTTGGATGCAGTGGACTACCTTCTAAAACCCATTTCTTTTTCACGTTTGTATAAGGCCATCAATAAATACAAAAGTAGTTCCAATTTGCCGGTTTCCATTGAAAATCCCCAGGGTAGCGTACCACAGCATGATCACCTCTATGTCAACTCCAATAAAAAATTCATTAAAATAAATTTTGATGACATCGACTATGTGGAAAGTATGAAGGACTATGTCCGAATTTTCACGCTGAAAGAGAATACCATTACCAAGGATACCATCGCCAATTTCGAAAAAAAACTGCCACGGTCCTTTTTAAGGATACATCGTTCCTACATTGTAAACACATTAAAGATTACCGCTTTTACCAAAATGGACGTGGAGCTAGGCCAAAAGGAAATTCCTATCGGGGCCAGTTATAAAAAACAGGTATTGGCCTTTCTTAAAAAAGACAACATATAGGACGCCCTCCTACCTACTGTAATTTGGACTTTCCTTGGTAATCATTACATCATGTGGGTGGCTTTCATTGATTCCACTGGCAGTAATTTTTACAAACTTACCGGTTTCTTGTAGGGTAATGATATCCTTGGCACCACAATAGCCCATTCCTGCTCGTAGACCACCAATAAATTGGTGCATGCTTTCGTAAAGATCACCCTTATAGGGAACGCGCCCTACAATACCTTCTGGGACCAATTTTTTGATATCATCCTCCACATCTTGAAAATAGCGGTCCTTACTCCCTTCTTTCATGGCCTCAACGGATCCCATGCCACGATAACTTTTGAATTTTCTACCCTCATAAATGATGGTCTCCCCAGGGGATTCCGCTGTTCCTGCCAACAAAGAGCCCAACATGACCGTGTCCGCCCCAGCGGCTATGGCTTTGGGAATATCCCCAGTGTAGCGAATACCACCATCCGCGATTACAGGGATACCGGTTCCTTTCAATGCCGATGCCACTTCCAATACCGCTGAAAACTGCGGGAATCCGACCCCGGCCACTACACGAGTGGTACAAATAGATCCTGGACCGATACCCACCTTTACGGCATCAGCACCGGCATCTGCCAAATAACGTGCGGCCTCAGCGGTAGCTATATTTCCTACCACGATGTCCAATTCGGGATATTTGGCCTTCACTTCCTTTAGGGTATTCACCACCCCTTTGGTATGCCCATGGGCCGTATCAATAACAATGGCATCAACACCGGCTTTTACCAAGGCCCCTGCCCTATCAACAGCATCCGGGGTTACCCCAATGGCCGCAGCTACCCGAAGGCGGCCATATTTATCCTTATTGGCAATGGGCTTTTGAGTGAGTTTGGTAATATCCCGGAACGTGATAAGACCCACTAATTTATTGGTTGCATTGACCACCGGTAACTTTTCGATTTTATTGGCCTGAAGGATGTCCTCGGCTTCTTCCAAGGTGGTTCCCGCTACTGCAGTCACCAAATTGTCCTTGGTCATGACCTCAGAAATGGGGCGATCGTTATTTCGTTCAAAACGAAGGTCGCGATTGGTCACAATTCCGATGAGTTTGCCATTATCGTCTACAATGGGGATTCCTCCAATGCTGTGTTCCTTCATACTGGCTTTGGCATCCAAAACAATAGAATCCAATGGTAATGTTACGGGGTCCATGATCATTCCACTTTCGGCCCGTTTCACTTTTCTGACCTTGGCCGCCTGTTGTTCAGTGGTCATGTTTTTATGAAGTACCCCAATACCCCCTTCCCTGGCCATGGCAATGGCCATTTGGGATTCCGTGACGGTATCCATGGCAGCGGAAACCACGGGTACATTAATAGGTATGTTCCTGGTAAATCTTGAAGTGATACTGACTTCCCTGGGCAGCACTTGTGAAAAGGCAGGAACTAAGAGGACATCATCATAGGTAAGGCCTTCACCGATAATCTTGTTTTGATGGAATTCCATTGCAATTACGGATTAATTGCGTGCAAATATACCACAAATTGATGGTACGGCAGGGTACGATAAAAAATCCCAAATTTTAATCAGATTATTATTTAGAATTATTATAAATAGTGGTATTTTTGACAAAACAAAATGTATGTGCGCTTCCCAAAAACTGCTTAAAAAAACGCCCCACGGCACACTAACATTTTGCAATCAAAGTAAGTTATTTCAATTTGTGTTCAATAATCTTTGTTTCGAATTGTACGAGTGGGAACTGGAAAATTTCATCACATTTTTAAATAGATTGGACGTAAACTATTGGGAAGAAGAATTGAAATGCTCCCTACACCAGAGAAAAATCCCGGTTTCCGTGGGCTGCAGTCACTTTATGATTTTGTTGAACAAACAGGAGCTCAACGAACTTCGGCAGTTGTTATCCAATGATTTCACCATTGACTTGCTGTCTTCAAAAGAAATAAACTATGCCCTAACCTACAACTGATTTCCTATTGTGTTCTCAGGAAATTAGTGGTAAAGCGACCCCTTGTGGTCGCTTTTTCAATTGAAAGGACCAATGTTTTTCATATGGGTCTGGTAAGGGACCGTTTTTACCGAACCATTTACAATTGACCCACGGTAGCCGATACCCTAGAAGGATTTATTTCTGAAAGGGAAATCACAGCGGAATCCATAACAGCCATAGGTCCACAAATTAAGACTCTAGCGGGAATTGAGTATCTCTTGTTCAAATCAACGGTTACCGCGACCAATGGCAAATTTGTTGCTGACGAAAATCGAAGGGAATATTTACGGTTCTCCGTGGAATTTCTTGTGAGTCAAGCGGACCGTTTATTATCCATTTGGCAGTCTGATGGTGATGATTATGCCACCACTTTTATTAACAATGAGGACATGGGGATTCGTGCCTCGTTCAATGTGTTTTTCCATGGCCTTAATAATGCGGTAGATACGGGAAAGGTGACCAAAATTGGAAAACCTGGCGGGCTGGAAACATCTGATATACCAAATCCTGAAATCGTTCAAGCACCGTTTAGTAACATTTCATTGGACTTACTTAGTGTGAGTATGGAAATGGTAGAGGAAGCCTTTTTTGCAGAAGACATTACCACTATTTCGGATTATATCTTTTTTGTGCTTCAAGAGCATTCATTGAACAATGATATTCAATCAAAATTGATGAAGTACAAGAAGCAATTGCCGCAATTACCGCTCCTTTGGAAGAGACGGTAAATACCAATCCAACAGCGGTAGAAAACCTCCACATCAAATTAACCGAATTGGGCATACTGTTAACTGTGGATGTTAGGAGTGTTTGATCCGTTATTATTACCTCTACGGACAATGATGGGGATTAACAGTCAATTATCCTTTGCCAAGGATTATCATAAATATCTGATATCTAATTAGTTGAATTCTTTGCAAAAGTACTGGAAGATGGTTTAGCACCGACAGAAAAACAAATTGTAGCGCTCATTCCATTAGCCAAAAAGCCAGATCTGCCGCCTATGAATAAGGAAAGTCCTGTTGATCTAATGATTGGATACCGTAGAAAATCTCCATATTTATTTGGGCTGTTTATCCGTGCTGTAGCCATAAAAATATAGCGAGTGGTTGGTAATCTTGATTTTGAACTTTTTCTCCAATGATTTTTTTATGTCTTCGACCCTGTCATCCCTGAAGTCAAGTATTTTTCCATTGTCCCTTAGGATAATTTGGTCTTGTCTTTCACTGAAATAGCACTTTTCATATACCGATTTTTTATGGCCAAAGTGGTGCTTTCTCAGCAATTTGCCATCTATGAGCAATTGCAGGTTATTGTAGATAGTGGCTTTGCTTATGGTGTAATTTTTTGCCTTCATTTGGAAATACAGGTCATCGACATCAAATCGATGTTCCCTATTGTAGATTTCCTCCAAAATCTGGAAACGTTCATTCGTCTTTTTTAGTCCCCGCTCTTCAAGAAATTTTGTAAAGACGTCAATGACTATTCTGAAGTCCTTTTCTTCTTCTTCCATGACTACAGTTTGCATCCGGTTTGTACCGCTACCCAATTTTTCTCTTAAAATTAAGGGGGAAGAACCATAGAATGAATTTAAATTACTGAAAACCGACAACCTGAACTTAAATAACCCACAAGAGGCTGTCAATAAAGGATCCTATTATGGAACTGGTCCGTTCAATGTGGTGAGGACTGTTTGAAAAGACTTCAATGCTATCCCAAGAGTTATAGAAAAAAGCATAAAATCAAACCCCGATCAAAGTTTCAATTGAAGTGTCGTATAGAAGGTACGTGGTTCTGCAGGAATGATACCGGGGCCGGGATAACCCGTTGCCCTTCTCGTAAAGTAGGAATTGTCCAGTAAATTATTGACACCTGCTTCCAATTTGAGCATTTTCCAAGAATAGGACAGCGATAAATCCATAATATCGTAGGCGGGTATGCTGCCTTCAATGCCCCGTTGATTATCGTTGACGTCTTGTGGTGCGTTGGTCGCATCCGTAAACTGCTCAGAAAGATAGGTATATTGTAAACTTCCAAGAAGATTCCCATATCCAAAACTTAGACCGGTTTTAAGGTTGACCTCAGGGATAAACTCAACCTTATTGCCTTCCACATTATTCTGGTCGGATTCGGTGTACTCCGAATCGGTCAGCGCCAGATTCACAAAGAGATTCAATTTGGCCTTTTCCATAGTGGGAAAAGCAATTTCCTTGATGTTTAAATCGGCGAAGGACTCAAAACCATAGATAAAGGCGGTACCGATATTCCCACGAAAGCGCACGACCCGTCCCGTTTCTATTTCTTCCCCATTTGCATTGGTACGCGTTTCATTTTGTAGGATTTCGCCCAAACGATTGTCATATAGCAATCCAAATACGCTCAAATCATAGGTCAATATATCATACAACCTACCTCTGGCCCCTAAATCAGCGGTAAACCCATCTTCATCAGAGATATTGGGATCGATTTGAAATGAGGGATTCACCACACGGATATCATTGAAAGTCACCGAACGATAATTCTGTGAGAAGTTTCCATATAACTCAAGCGCTGGAGACGGTTTGAAAGAGGCCCCAATTCCCAACAACAAAAAGTTTCGTTCAAAGGTGCGGTTATCTGGCACCTCTTCATTCAAGAGCGGATTGCCCGCCAAATCCAGAACTACATTTCTGAACGAGCCCTCACTTTCCGTTTTGATGTATTCAAATCGAAATCCGGGGGTCAGTGAAAACGTTTTGGAGAGGTTAAAAATATTCTCTCCGAAGAACGCCAAATTCAAATTGGGAAAGTCAAACTGTGACTGCCTTTCGTAATTTGGAAAATCATCAGTAGCAAACTCAAAATCCGGGCCGGATGCTGTACTTCCGGGACCTTGTTGTTGGTCGTTTGAAGTTTGATAGTATTTTGCACCAAGCAATACTACGGCATCATTTTCCCTGACCTTATATCGATTTAATATTCGGACTTCGGCTCCCCAATTGTAAAAATTATCCGATAGTAACTCTCGGGGTTCATTGGGATCATCAGGTTGGGATACCCTATTGGTTCGAAAACCTAGTGCTTTCCTAGAGGCATCGAGGGTAAAAAGATTCAAACTAAAATCCGTTTTTGAAGAAAATTGATGCTCCAATCGCAGGGAAAACAATTTCCAATCCACATCAAACCAATTACGCTCACGATTGCTAAAATCAGGGTTTTCCAAGAATTGTACATCGGTGAGCCCCCCAGGTTGTTTTGCTAAATAATTCAATAATGTTGCCTCAAAGGCCAAACTTGTTCTTTTGGATAGCTGGTATTCAAAATGCCCAAAATAATTGCGACTGCTAAACCTGGAATTAGGTCGGAACCCGTTGCCCTCCTTATAATTAAAATAGGTGTAGTAACTGAAATCCCCAACGGTGCCTGAAAGACTATTGAAACTGGTCCTTAAATCAAAGGAACCCAATGTTTGTCTGGAAACCCATTCCACCTTTTTGTTGGGACTTGGTTTTTTAAACTTAAAATTGACCAATCCCCCAAACTGAGGGCCATACTGCAGCGAAGCTGCACCCCGCACTACTTGGATTTGGTCCAAGGCTTCAGCGGGAGGAGTATAGTAGCTTTCTGGATACCCTAAAGCATCCGCACTGATGTCATAGCCGTTCTGGCGCACATTGAAATTAGCAGTTCTATTGGGATCCAATCCCCTACCCCCAATATTCAGTTGCAGTCCCGCATCCCCATAATCAAAAATGTTCAACCCAGCAACCTGGCTATACAGTTGACGGGGATTATTGGCCGCTAAATTTCCCGGAATATTTCCCACCAATACCACCTCACTTTTTTTACCTGCATAAATGGCAGTACCTTCAACGGTCTTCAATTTCTGTAAGGCGAAAGCCTTTTCACGTTCTTGGGTAATCACCACCTCAGCAAGTTGTTGAGCTGCCAGGGGTTGCAATTGAAAACGAATTGGTGAAGGTGACGACAAATTTAAAGTTTGCTCCAAAACGCGGTATTCAAAGGCAAAAACCACAATATCATAAGTGCCCCCTGTAATATTTTCAATAACAAATTCACCATTCCCATCGGTTATGTCCAAGGTTTGGGTTTGTCTTATATAGACTTCGGCGTCTGGAATGGGCGTACCATTCCCATCAGTAACAATACCCCTAATTTGTAGTTGTCCAAAAATTGATGAACCAAACAAAAGGAATGAAAGGGTACTAAATACCTTTAATCTCATCTTTAAAAGGGATTATCCATTTTTTATGGCGAAACGATTCTTTCTCCTCCACTAAATTCACGGTAGGATCAATATAGTTGGTACTGCGACGACCATTTAGGGTCACGTGGCTTTCTACATAAATCTCAATATTTTTGTGCCCCTGACTTTCAAAATGATCCTTTAGATAATGGGCATATTCCAATATAAAATCAGGTTGAAAACCCATCTGCTTTTCTTGGAAGGGGGTTAGAAAATCAGAATTGTCCACGTAAAACCACTTCCCGGACTTGCCATCCACAATTTTAAATTGGGAATAGCCTGCCTTTTCCATCAACATCACCCGCCATGAAAACCGGTACCCTTCCTCGGTCCAAAACAATTCTCCTGGATAAGCCAAATAACGCCATGGCAATACCAATTGAACAATGAAAAATAGGGCAACAAGGCCATATACGAGTTGTCTTCTAGGTTTCGATTGAAGTTTGAATTGAAGGCCATTGTCAAATTGGGACTTGTCCACTTTCAATACACTTGAGAAAAACCGTAAAATTCTATGGTGTGCCCCGCTACTAAAAAAGATAAGGGAAGAAACGATCATGATATAAGGAAACATACCAATATTGAACAAAACCCGGGTCATTATATGAAATACGACCACAAAGAAAAAAGCAACCCATCGGGTGGGCTTGTACAAAAGAAAAAAGGGGATGGTCAAATCATAAAACGCCCCAAACCAACTAAAGGCATAATGTACCCAACGGTACCCCATCAGCTCCCCTATTAAGGGGATTCCAGTTTTAGAGGGCAACCAGATTCGCAGGGGCATGGCATCCAACAACCAATCCGAATTCAGTTTGGCCAGACCTGCATATACATAGACCATGGCCAACAGTAGTTTTATCGCATCGACATTCCATTTGGGAACAAACTGAAATCTTCTTTTGGGGTCCAACTTTGCATCTACGGAAAAGTAGGCATTGGTAGGAATAAAAATCAAGAGAAAGGATAAGATACTGATAAAGTAATAATGGTTAAGATAGGTGGTCTTATCCATTAGTTCAATATAGGTGAACGAGAGAAAAAACGCAACGATCGCCACCCGATATTTGTAACCGATGGCAATGAAGAAAGACGCGAGACCACATATAATGAACAAAAGATACGTCCAGTTCCCTATAGGTTTTGCCCATTCAAATCCGTAGTATGAAAAATGGAACTTGGGTTCGATATAAAGGCTTTCAATCCAACCATTGTACCAGAACCTGATGATACTCCAAATCATCATAATTCCAAAAAAAATACGAAAGACCGCCAATGTGGCGGCCTCTGATTTCTTTGAAAGGTATTTTTGGACTGCTTTCTTCATTTAATCCCCATCCGCATCCACAAAATCAATGGCGATACTCATTGCCGACACCATATCAACTTTGAAGAAAGCAACATTGCGTTGTACTTCATCATAGGCAGCAAACATATCAACTGCGGGATTATTGGTTTCAATTTCCGTTCGAAAGGGTTCCAGTGCGGCTACGGCCGTCCGTGCGCTTTCAAATTGGTTCAGGATATCATCGCGAAGCTCTGCCTCATTCAGCGCAGTAAGATATGAGGCCAGACTCTCTCCTTGATCGTCGGTCCCAAAGGCCACACCGGAAAAGAAGTCTTGAACCGCGTTCAGGCCTTCTTGGAATAGATCATTTGATAATTGTGGATAATAGAAAGACTCTATGGTATTAGGTGCTTGGATTCCTGTAAAAACCCCTAAAGGAATGCCCATTTTACCAGCTCTTAAGAACTTTTCGTAGTAAAAAATGAAATCATTGACATACCGATCTACAGAAGCTGTTGCCGAGGAACCATCGTTTTCAACAAACCTGTCCCTGTAGCCACTTTGCCATGCATCACGAACTGTGGTCACCCGGGTTTCGATATCATCGATAATATCGGATACATAGGCCAAATGCACATCGCCCGAATTTGCTTCCGTAAATATCGCAACGATTTCGGCATCCGAATCAGCCACCCCATTCAGGAGATAGTCCAATGCAGGAAATCCTTTTGCATCCCGATTGGAGGGCAGGTCAAGATTGTAAGTGGTATTCTCGATATTATCCGTTATCAATTCAACATCGGTCGGATAGGTATTGATATTTAGACGAAGTCCATTATCTTCAGCAGGGCCGGTTTCAAACATCGATATGTGCTGCCAACTTTTGTACGCTTCTATCCATGCGTCCCGTAGGCTTGCTAGGTTTTCCTCACTTGGTGCGGCTTGAAATGTTTCAAACTCCGTTTTCAAATCACCATGTGTATTTAAAAAAGCCGTATAGGAAGGTAAAATGATATTATCTGCCCAATTGGCCAACATGGTACCACGATCAAAAGTAACCGATGACCCATCATCATCTGAAACCCCATCATCATCGGAAGTTCCACCATCATCGTCGGTCATGCCAACGTCATCCGTTGGATCTTCAGTATCGTCATCAGAAGAACAAGCCCAAATAAAAAGGGCAAGGAAGATAGGGAAGATCCAAAAAAATTTTCTTTTCATTTTTATTTTTTCAAAATTATAAGTCAATACAAGTTAAAAATAGGGGATGTGCAACAAAAGTGTACAGCATCCCCTATGTGTTTCATTCAAATTGCGTTTAGAATTATGGTCTCATCAGAAAAATTAATCGACTTCCGCAACGGTAAAACTAAATTTAGCAGCAATGGCTTCTGCCGTCGTATTGAGGTCTTCTGCAGTCACATCCCAGAAACCGTTGGTAGGATTATTGTATATCGTGTCCAAATATCCTAATGCCTCATCTCTAGAGAAATAGAAGGCCAATGACGAACCTGGTGATCTTAGAAATTGCAAGCTATAAATAAATCCATACGCCTCGGATAAATCATGCAAATAAGTACCTGGAGGGCCATCCAAACCAGCTATACCGGCTTTAAGGTAATGAACTGCACGTACCGCAACCAACATCGCAATTTTCTCCCTTAAGATATCCGCTTGGGCATCACGCTCCGCATAATCCTTATTTATAATAGCGGTTCTACCAGCTTTGTAAGCATCAAAAATAGCAGCGGCAGTGCCATCGAAGTTGGCCTCCACATTATCTACATATTTATACAGGAACTCATCTGACCCAGAACTGAAATCACCTGGATTACCACCATCAAGCAAGGCCGCTACTGGATCTTGACTATCAGCGGCTACACCAAAGAAATAACCATAAGCCTCATCCCAGTCATGCTCCATATCGGTGTAGGTTTGGCCATCAACGATAACCTCATTATCATTGGCATCTTCAAATTGTGCCAGCTGAGCGGGATCTGTGTAATTATTGACGATTTGATCGCTTACAAAAGCTCCGGTCAAGCCCTTAATAAAAGCTTGGTCATATTCCAATCCCCGTGCGTTTACATAACGTGTTGAGGAGCCATCTTCCAATTGACCCGCGTTACCTGAGGAAGCAATTTGGTCCCAAAAAGGAAATACCTCTTCAACTTGTGCGGTGATATATCCATCAAAATCGGCTTTAACGGTAGTGGATGCGATAGCTGGTAAAAGTTGGCTAAAGACGAAAGAGCCAGCAGTTTTGTTCCGAACCTGGTTGCTTGCAGCGTTTAAATCTGGATCACTGAAATTTTCCTCACCTTGTTGGTGGTCAAAAGCGGCAGCTATTTCTTCTGCTGTTGAAGAATTGTCCCTTAACTTTCCGAGGATTTCACGGGCCATTAATATACGTCTTGTTTGACCGGAAAAGCTCACGGTTGATTGTCCATCACGTTCAAAAACGTACGTGTCAGGAACCTCAACACCTGTGGTACAAGGTGCACAAGCCGATCCACCGCAGTCGACACCTTCCTCATCACCATTTTGCATGCCGTCATCGCATGTGGCTGCCATTTCGCAAGGTGCGCAGGAACTACCTCCACAATCGACACCTTCCTCATCGCCATTTTGTATGTTGTCATCACACGTGGCAACCGCTTCCATGTCATCGTCCATGGCATCGTCATCATCTGAACAAGCTACCATTAATGACCCGGCAATAGCTGCCATTATAAAAAATTTTAGAGTTCTCATAGGTATTTGAATTAAATATGTTTAATCATTAGGGAGCCAAAGCACAATGATACTTCTTACATGCTTTTCATCTTCCTTAGCTCTCTGTAGGGCATCCAGTTTGGCATGTTTTGC
>JBCDBE010000091.1:0-13837 GCA_039184365.1 Bacteroidota bacterium
CAATGCAGTATGCCTACCGCGATAGAAGAAATAAAAAGAGGAACTTTAGATCACTTTGGATTACCCGCATCAATGCTGGTGCCAGAATGCATGGACTGTCCTACTCACAGTTCATGGGGAAGGTAAAGGCCAATGGAATTGCGCTTAATCGAAAGGTTTTAGCCGATTTGGCCATGAACCATCCCGATGCATTCAAAGCCATTGTTGAAAAAGTGAAATAACAATTTTACATAAACTATAATCCCACTTACGGTGAAACCCGCTCAAAATTGAGCGGGTTTTTTATTCCCCAAACACTGTAATCACCAAATCCCGCCTGGAGGACCGATCCCGATGCTCACAGAGATAAATGCCTTGCCAAATACCTAAATTCAATCTTCCGTTGGTTATGGGTATTTGGACTGAAGTTCCCATGAGTGAGGCTTTGATATGTGCCGGCATATCATCGGGTCCCTCATAAATGTGTTGATAGTAGGGTGCATTTTCAGGGACCATGTGGTTCAAATGGCTTTCAAAATCAAGGCGCACCGTTGGGTCTGCATTTTCATTCACCGTTAAACTGGCGGATGTATGTTTTATAAAAACCTGTAAAAACCCAACCGAAATATTCGCCATTTCTGGATTGAGCGTAAAACTTCTGATGTAATCAAATGGAACCCCCTAGGGAAGCCCTTTAACTTAATTTCTTTTTGATAGTATCTCATCAAAAGCGAATTTAATACAAACTTTACTTGCTTCATTTTTATCCGATTACCTTTGCAACTTTAATTTTGTAAATGGATTTATCCCAAATTAAAATGGTGGTCAGTGACATGGATGGAACCCTATTGAACTCCAACCACCAAGTAAGTAACCGATTCTTTGAGATCTTTCACGAACTCAATAAAAAGGGCATTCAGTTTGTTGCGGCAAGTGGTCGCCAGTATCATAGTATGTTGTCCAAACTTGACCTCATTAAGGATGAGATCATTTTTATAGCCGAGAATGGTGCCATTATTCGTGAACGGGAAAAGGAAATTTCGAGTACCCCTTTGGCTCCTAACCTAGTTAAGAGGCTTATTCGGATAATTAGGGATATTGATGATGTTGGTATCATGCTATGTGGAAAATCAACTTCCTACTTTGACCATTCTTCCTCTCAATTTTTAGAGGATTTGGTAGAATACTATTCCAAATATGAGATAGTGGAGCATTTTGATTTAGTGAAAGAAGAAATTGTGAAAATTGCGGTGTATCACGGGGTCAGTTCAGAATTATATTTATACCCCACCATACAAAACTATGCAGATGATGTGTTGGTTAAGGTTTCGGGACGACATTGGATGGATATTAACCACCTCAATGCCCATAAGGGCAATGCACTAAAAAAGGTAATGAATGCATTGGGAATCAATACCAACGAAGTTCTGGTATTCGGAGATTACTACAACGACCTGGAAATGCTTGACTTGGTGGATCATAGCTTTGCCATGGCCAATGCACATCCCAAAGTTAAAGAGGTAGCCAAGTACCAAACATTGAGCAATAATGAGATGGGCGTTGAAACGATATTGGAAAAATTGGTTTAGCTTAGAAAAATGCCTTCATAAAAATGACCGCAAAAGAACTGGTAAGGAAATTGAATTTACAACCGCATCCAGAGGGTGGCTTTTTTAAGGAAACGTATCGAAGTACGGGAAAAATCAATGTTGATGGCCCGTCATTGGAATTTAAGGGGATTCGCTCTTTTTCAACCTGCATTTATTTTCTATTGACCTCGGACACTTTTTCCGCCTTTCACAAAATCAACCAGGATGAAATCTGGCATTTCTATCTGGGTTCTCCCATAAAGCTTCATAGTATTTCACCGGACGGTGTTTACATGGAACGTATCATAGGAAATGATTTTAAAAATCATCAGCATCCCCAGTTGGTGGTCCACAAAGAACATTGGTTCGCTGCCAGCGTATTAGATGAAGAGAGCTATGCTTTGATGGGATGTACGGTCGCCCCCGGATTTGATTTTCAGGATTTCGTATTAGGGAAACGCCGTGAACTCATAGCCAAATTTCCTGAACATCAGTTGATTATCGAAAGATATACAAGAAGCTGATCAGGTTTTTTGCTTTTTCTTCCTCGCCGCCGGAAATAGAACATTGTTTAGGATCAAACGGTATCCCGGTGACGTTGGGTGTAGTTCCAGTTCTGTTTTAGGGTCACCCACACGATGCTGGTAATCTTCAGGGTCATGCCCCCCATAAAATGTAAAAAAGCCTTTTCCTTTTATGCCGTGAATATACCGCGCCTCCCCATTTAATTTACACTCCCCAAGCACCATTACGGTCGGTTTTACCTCTACGCTTTCAAACGAGGTGGTCTGACCCATAAAACCCTTTACCAGTGCCGTATGGTTCTGTGTCAACATCGTTGGTACGGGATCCCACTTAGCAGAAAATTCCATCAAGGTAAAATAATCGGATTCCCGAGGAACATTTCGTCGTTTTCCTGTCATATCAATGGAAGAGAACTCATATTTTAAGGGGTTCCGCTCCAATGTAAAATTGGTAAAGGCAAACGTTCTGGAAAAATCCAGTTTCCCTTGGTAATTGGCTTCAGAAGGGTCACCATCGAACATCGGTTCACAAATATCAACCCCATTGGCCGCCAATGCGATATCAAAGCTATCGGTAGCCGAACACATCGCAAACATAAACCCTCCCCCAATGACGTATCTCCTAATTTTTTCGGCAACGGCACCTTTCTGTTCTGAAACTTTGGAATATCCCAGTTTGGCCGCCCGTTCCTCTGCCCTTCTTTTACCCTCTATATACCAAGGTGATGCTCGATATGCCCCATAAAATTTTCCAAATTGACCTGTAAAATCCTCATGGTGAAGGTGCAACCAATCATAAAGTGCCAATTTATCATCCAAAACCTCTTCGTCGTAAATGGTCACATAGGGAATTTCAGCATAGGTCAATACCATGGTCACGGCGTCATCCCAAGGTTGATTATCCTTAGGGGAATACACGGCAATCTTGGGTGCTTTTTCCAAGATTACGGCATCTTGGTTTTGAGACGGACTACTGATTTCATCCAATATGGATTCCGCCTGGGCATCAGAAAGTATCTCAAATGACACTCCCCGTATTTGACATTCTTTTCTAATGGCATCGCCATCCGGCAACAAAAAAGAACCGCCACGGTAGTTCAACAGCCATTGTACCTTTTGTTGTTTGTTCAACACCCAATAGGTAATGCCATAAGCTTTTAGATGATTTTTTTGGCTTTCCGCGTCCATGGGGAGCAAAATAAGGGATGCGGATAGTGTACAGGGTATGGCGAATACGAACAAAGCAGTAAGGAAGAGATTCCTTACACCCGTTCGGAATGACATCATATGGAAGATCCTAAAAGGGAATATCGTTGTCTTCAGCATCGTTGAGGGCACTTCCAAAAGCTTGGTCCGCATTCGGCAGGGATGTAGGATTGAACGGATTTTCTTCATCGTCATTCATCTTGGATTGGAACTCAAAAGGTGAGTCGAACTCATCTAAATTATCGAATTTACCAAGGTTGCCAATAAACTTTAACCTAATATTATCCAATCCCCCGTTTCGATGCTTAGCCACAATAAACTCTGCCTGACCTTGCGTGGGCGTGCGCTCATCATCATCCCATTCCTCAATTTTGTAGTACTCCGGACGATAGATAAAGGAGACAATATCAGCGTCTTGCTCAATAGCCCCGGATTCCCTTAAATCGGAAAGGATGGGACGTTTGCTACCCCCACGGGTCTCCACTGCCCTGGACAATTGCGATAATGCAATAACTGGCACATTCAATTCTTTTGCCAACGCTTTTAAATTTCTGGAAATGGTAGAAATCTCCTGTTCCCGATTTCCGCCCTTCTGGCTTCCTCCTGCCGTCATCAACTGTAGATAATCTATGATAATCAATTTGATTTTATGCTGGGATTCCAACCTTCTGGCTTTGGCCCGTAAATCAAAAATGGAAAGTGAAGGGGTATCATCAATAAAAAGTGGCGCTTTTTCCAGTGCTTTGACCTTTACATTCAATTGTTCCCATTCATGTTTTTCCAGTCGCCCGGTACGTAACTTTTCGGAGGAAAGTCCAGTTTCCGAAGAAATCAGTCGCGTAATCAACTGCACCGAAGACATTTCCAAAGAGAAAAATGCAACAGGGATATCGGCATTTACCGCCATATTTCGTGCCATGGACAAGGTCAAGGCCGTCTTACCCATACCAGGTCTTGCCGCAATAATGACCAAATCGCTGGGTTGCCAACCAGAGGTCAATCTATCCACCTTATCAAAGCCGGAGGGGATGCCACTCAAACCTTCCTTATTGGAAATTTCCTCAATCCTTTTTTTCGCCTGAATGACCAAATTCTGTGCGGTCTCCGCAGATCGCTTTAAGTTACCCTGGGTGACCTCATACAATTTTGCTTCAGCCCCATCCAGCAAATCAAAAACGTCCGTGGAATCGCTATAGGCATCTTCTATGATTTCGTTTGAAATTTTGATAAGGCTACGCTGAATATATTTTTGAAGTATGATCCTGGCGTGAAACTCAATATGGGCGGAAGACGCCACTTTTTGGGTCAATTTTATGAGATAAAAATCCCCTCCAACGGCATCTAAGCGTCCGTCCTTCTTTAATTGGGAAGAAACCGTTAATAAGTCAACTGGTTCCGAAGATTCAAACAAAGTGAAAATCGCTTCATATATGTAGCGGTGCGCATCTTTGTAAAACACATCGGGATGCAGAATGTCTATCACTTCGTCAACCCCTTTTTTGTCAATCATCATTGCACCTAACACAACTTCCTCTAAATCAATGGCTTGAGGCGGAATCTTGCCACGTTCTAAATTTATAATAGTTGCTTTACCGATGGGGCGACCAACGATAGGGTTTGTGTTCTCCATGAGTGCGAAAGTATGGAATTAACCTTTAGTTAACTTTACATCTTCGGTTTGTGATGTTCACCTGTCATCAACAAAAGTATTGTTGATAACTTATAAATTGTGTTAATAACACAAATAAATCAGAAAAGTGCCGGCTGGATTAAATTTTAAAAAACGGAAACATAGGGGTTAGCCGTTAAATACCCCCATATCCGCATATTTGTCCATTCGGGTTTTAACCAAATCCTTTGGTGATAACTTTTTCAGCTCCTCATAATGGGCGGCTATTTTCTTTTTGACACTGTCAAAAGTCTTATCCCTATCCTTGTGGGCACCGCCTAGGGGTTCTCTAACAATTTCATCAATGAGCCGGAGCCTTTTCATGTCGGTTGCAGTCAGTTTAAGGGCATCTGCGGCTTGTTCTTTATATTCCCAACTTCTCCATAGAATGGAGGAACAGGATTCAGGGGAAATCACGGAATACCAGGTATTCTCCAACATCAAAACCTTGTCTCCCACCCCAATGCCCAAGGCACCTCCGGAAGCCCCTTCGCCAATGATTACGACAATGATAGGGACTTTTAAACGGGTCATCTCCAAGATATTTCTGGCAATGGCCTCGCCCTGCCCCCTTTCTTCGGCTTCAATACCAGGATATGCTCCAGGGGTATCAATAAAGGAAACTACGGGAATTCCGAATTTCTCAGCAGACTTCATCAATCGAAGTGCCTTACGATACCCTTCGGGGTTTGCCATTCCAAAGTTCCGATACTGCCTGGTCTTCGTATTATATCCCTTTTGTTGGCCAATGAACATATAACTTTGGTCACCAATTTTACCAAGCCCTCCTACCATAGCTTTATCGTCCCTTACGGTACGATCTCCATGGAGCTCCAAAAAAGAATCACCACATATGGCATTGATATAATCCATGGTATACGGGCGATTTGGGTGCCTTGAAAGTTGTACCCTTTGCCAAGCTGTTAAGTTTTTATAGATATCCTTCTTGGTCTCGACCAGTTTTTTCTCAATCTGTTGGCATGTCTCAGTAACGTCGACGTCACTCTCTTCCCCGATTATCTTACATTTCTGAAGTTGCTCCTCCAATTCCTTAATGGGAAGCTCAAATTCCAAATATTCCATTGAAAGTATTCTTGATTAGTTGGTTGGTGGGGCAAATATATAAACTTTGAATTTTTCAAAACCCTGTTCTTCTTCAAGAGATGATCGCACTCCTATCGCTTCGCTTTTTGCAGTAGGTAAATTCCAATGACCCCAAAAACAACATTAGGTATTAAAATGGCCAGCAGCGGGGAAAAGCCTGATTGTTCGGCAAGGGTCCCAAATATTCTATCGAAAAAAATATAAACCATACCCAAGGCTATTCCCACCAACAGATTGAAACCCATACCCCCCCGACGCTTAACCGATGAAACGGCAACTGCAATAATCGTTAGAATAAATGCAGCAATGGGAAGGGCCCACCGCTTATACTTGACCAGAATGTAGGTATTGATGTTTGCAGCACCCTTTTTTCTTTGGTCATCAATAAATTCATTAAGTTCAAAAAGGTTTTTGGTATCCGCTACATAAGAGACCGGGGTCAAGTCGTCAATTTGAAACATAAACAAAGTGTCCAATCTTCTTTTTGTTTCTACCAATTCGTAATCCTCCTTTATTCTCCTTTTTGTATAAGAGGTCAATCGATAAAGGCTATCTTTTTCAACCCATCTGATATTCGCAGCAGCAATTTTAAATTCCAGTTCATCATTGCCATTAAAGCGCTCATAGGTAAAATTGTAGCCAATTTTTCTATTGGGATCAAAACTGCTTACATAAATGAAATCATTCTCGTTCAATTGATTAAAAATATTGGTAGTCTGCCTGTTTTGACGTCCTTTTTTAAAATATTTGAACTCAAACTCATTAAAACCAATACTCGCATTGGGAACGATGAATTGTCCCATAAAAAAAATAAGCACGGCCACCAGTGCCGCGCCGATAAAATAAGGTCGTAAAAATCGCCAATAGGATATTCCAGAGCTTAGCATGGCCACTATCTCCGTATTGCTGGCCAATTTGGAGGTAAAAAAAATGATGGAAAGGAACAAAAGGATAGGCATCAAAAGATTGCCAAGAACCAAACTAAAATTTCCATAAAATTCGATGACCTCGCCCAACGGGGCCTCGTTATCAATGATTTTACCAATTTTCTCCGCCAAACTGATCATGATCCCAATGGGGATAAATAGGAGGAGGATCCCCAGAAAGGTGATAATGTAGCGTTTGAGTATATATTTATCCAGAATGGTGAGCATTACAGTCTTTTATCCATTTGTTTTACCATTTTAGCCTTCCATTTACCAAACTCCCCGTTGACTATTTTTTGTCTTGCCGTTCTAACCAGCCAAAGATAAAATCCAAGATTATGAATGGTCGCAATCTGTTTCCCCAAATATTCATTGGCAGCAAAAAGATGTCTTAAATAAGCTTTGGAATATTCCGTGTCCACAAAAGTAGTTCCCATTTCATCAATAGCTGAAAAATCGTCCTCCCATTTTTTGTTCTTGATGTTTATGGTTCCATGGGACGTGAACAGCATCCCATTTCTGGCGTTTCTTGTGGGCATCACACAATCAAACATATCCACTCCCAGCGCAATGTTCTCAAGAATGTTGATAGGCGTCCCCACCCCCATTAAATAACGGGGCTTTTCTTCGGGTAGAATATCACATACCACCTGTGACATTGCATACATTTCTTCTGCAGGTTCACCAACGGAAAGTCCCCCAATGGCATTGCCAAAGGCATTGGTGTTGGCAATATACTCGGCTGACTGCTTCCTTAGGTCAATATAGGTAGAGCCTTGGACAATGGGGAAAAAGGCTTGGGCATACCCATATTTTTCCGGTACTTCTTTCAGATGTTCCAAACAACGTTCCAACCACCTATGGGTCATGAGCATGGAACGTTTGGCATATTGATAATCACAAGGATATGGGGTGCACTCATCAAAAGCCATAATAATATCAGCTCCAATGGAACGCTGTATTTCCATGACACGCTCTGGGGAGAAAAAGTGACTGGAACCATCAATGTGCGATTTGAATTTTACCCCTTCTTCCTTTATTTTTCTGTTTCCTGACAGTGAATACACTTGATACCCCCCACTATCCGTCAATATATTTCTATCCCAACCCATAAACTTATGCAGGCCTCCGGCTTTTTCCATGATGTCCATACCAGGTCTTAAATACAGGTGATAGGTATTTCCAAGGATGATGTCTGAGTCAATGTCCTCCCTAAGTTCCCTTTGGTGGACACCTTTAACGGAAGCGACTGTCCCGACGGGCATAAAGATGGGCGTCTGGATTTTTCCATGACCTGTTTCTATTTCTCCAGCTCTGGCCTTTGTATTAACATCCTTATGAAGCAGGTTGAATTTCAAAAAGAAAATTTAAGGAGCAAATATAGCCAACTCGGTTTGAGCAAATCCTTAACAAACCAATAAAGTTGCCTGTTAATAGTCTCTGATAAATTGAGGACATTTCACTTGTCAAAGGGCAGTATTGGAATTACATTTGAGAACTAAATTGAGTTATTTATGTCAACAATTGCTGCATTGGAAGAACTGGTCATCCAAGTTCGACGAGACATTCTTAGGATGGTCCACAAAGTAAATTCAGGTCACCCCGGAGGTTCATTGGGTTGTACCGAGTTTTTCGTGGCTTTGTACAACGAAATCATGGAATTGAAAGAAGGATTTGATATGGACGGACATGGTGAAGATGTTTTCTTCCTTTCCAACGGACATATTTCCCCAATTTTTTACAGTGTCCTTGCCAGAAGAGGTTATTTTCCCATAGAAGAACTAAATACCTTCCGTTTGATCGATTCCCGTTTGCAAGGACATCCCACAACCCATGAAGGGCTTCCCGGAGTAAGGGTTGCCAGTGGTTCGTTAGGTCAAGGTATGTCCGTAGCCCTTGGTGCGGCACTTGCCAAAAAATTGAACGACGACAACCATTTAGTCTATAGCCTACATGGCGATGGGGAATTGCAAGAAGGCCAAAATTGGGAAGCCATTATGTTCGCAGCTGGAAATAAAGTAGACAACCTCATCGCAACGGTGGATCGAAATGGCCAGCAAATTGATGGCCCTACCGAAGAAGTACTTGCTTTGGGAAATGTAGCTGAAAAATTCAAGGTGTTTGGCTGGGATGTGTTGGAAATTGAAAATGGAAATGATCTGGGACAGGTCATCAATGGTCTAAAAGAAGCTAAAAGTAGGACTGGGAAGGGGAAACCTGTATGTGTGGTCATGACCACTATGATGGGCAACGGAGTTGACTTTATGATGCATACCCATGCATGGCACGGAAAAGCTCCCAATGATGAGCAGTTGGAAATTGCCCTTAACCAAAATCCAGAAACGCTGGGTGACTACTAGCATACTCGATAGCATTCAAATAATAAAATTAAAAATTCCCTCTATTGAGTGGAAGGAAAACTAAAAATATAATGACTACATATACCGATCAAGGAAAACAGGACACCCGAAGTGGCTTCGGTGCTGGGATGACCGAATTGGGACGATCGAATCCCAATGTTGTTGCACTATGTGCCGATTTAGTGGGATCGTTGAAAATTGAAACATTTATTGATGAAAACCCCGAACGCTTCTTCCAAGTAGGTATTGCAGAGGCCAATATGATGGGCATGGCTGCGGGTTTGACCATTGGTGGAAAAATTCCATACGCCACCACTTTTGCCAATTTTGCGACCGGTCGCGTATATGATCAAATAAGGCAATCCATAGCCTATTCCCATAAGAACGTAAAGATTTGTGCCTCGCACGCAGGAGTCACTTTAGGGGAAGATGGGGCGACACATCAAATTTTAGAAGATATTGGTTTGATGAAAATGTTGCCGGGAATGACCGTAATCAACCCCTGTGATTTTAATCAAACCAAAGCGGCTACCATCGCTATCGCTGAGCATTATGGCCCGGTCTACTTGCGTTTTGGTCGACCAAAAGTAGCCAACTTCACTCCTCAAGAGCAAAAATTTGAGATTGGAAAAGCAGTTATGCTCAATGAAGGGACCGATGTGACCATAGTAGCAACGGGACATTTGGTATGGGAAGCATTGAAAGCCTCTGAAAGCTTACAATCCCAAGGGATTTCATGTGAAGTCATCAATATACACACCATCAAGCCATTGGACGAGCAAACCATTTTGGATTCGGTTGCCAAAACAGGTTGCATTGTATCCGCAGAAGAACACAATTATCTGGGTGGATTGGGAGAAAGTGTCGCAAGGGTACTGGCCACGCAACACCCAACACCCCAAGAATTTGTGGCTACTCAAGACACTTTTGGGGAAAGTGGTACTCCAGACCAGTTAATGGAGAAATATGGCCTTAACAATAAAGCCATTGAGGCCGCCGTTTTAAAAGTGTTAAAGCGAAAATAAGTTTGGTATCGTCTTTGATAATCCTTTTTTCGTAATTCATTAAACGAAACACATTATGAAAAAAACACTTTTAACCGTGGCTGCCCTTTACGGGTCCTTGGCAATGGCCCAGACGGGCTCTTCTTTCGGTATTAAGGCAGGTTTCAACTACAATGGAAATGGTGATTATTTTGATTCCGTGGAAAATGCTTTTGAAAGCCCTGATAGAAATGCCGGATTTCACATTGGCGTATACGGAAAATTGGGAAACCGCTTGTATTTAAGACCTGAGTTGGTCTATACCAATACCACCTCAGATTATAATCAAGGTGACCTTAAAATCCAAAAGTTGGATGTCCCTTTATTGGTTGGAGCAAAAATCATAGGACCGCTACATGCCTTTGCCGGTCCTTCTTTTCAATACATCCTAAACAGTGAATTTGCCGATGTGACCATAGATAATATCGAAAACGATGTTACCGTTGGTTTTAACATCGGTGCTGGGGTCAATTTAGGCAAGTTCGGTATTGATCTGCGTTATGAAAGAGGCTTTACAGAAAATGAGATAAGTTTAATTGACAGCAATCTTAACTTTCCCAATGTAGATGACCGGGTGGATACCCGACCTGATCAAGTGATTTTGAGTTTTAGTTTAAATCTTTAAAAAAAGACCGTTAACGGTAGATGGAATCCGGCACCTCCTTATGCGCTATTCATTTGGATCCCTTTGAATATCTGCATCCAGATAGTCCGGTGTACCATCATTATTGCTGTCAGGGTAGGGAAAAATGATGTTTCCATCAGCATCAGATATTTCGGTTCTGGTTAAAACTCCATCACCGTCATCATCAATATCCAATAAGTCCGCAACGAGAGAGGCACCTTGAATTTCCTCTTCATTGGATTGGTCGGTATTGTCATCATAGAGATAACCGTTCTGATTGAGATCTTCTTGGATGGAAGGTACGCCATCATTGTCATGATCTGCAAAGTTTAAAGTCAATACCTGCACGTCAAACATTATGGGGGTATATGGTCCTATAATACCTTGTCCCGAATTAAAATAGGCAAGTCCTGATGGCATAAAAATTGCTCCTACCCCAAATCCTTCTGCAGTGAACGTGCCGTCACTAGGTTGCTCAACGGGTATCTGTCCTGCATTGAACAACGAGACTCCTTCCGTAAACCCTCGGGCTCCCTGCAGGGGCGCCTGAATTCTGGCAAGATCGAACCACAACCCGGAATCTGAACCATCAAATGGGATTCCATCCAAAAACCTTCCATTGTATCTTACAAAAACAGAATCCGCTACGCTGGGATCTTCGCCAATACCTTCCCGTGCACTCAAATAATAAAGTTTGTGAATGATATCCTCTTCGTCATCACCCAATCCAAATTCAAAAGATGAGACTTTGACTTCTAGAGTTCCAACTTGGTCAATCAGTGGAATTTTATCGGCATTTTCGCCTTCAATTTTATCGATAATGATTTGATAATCAAAATTCGGGTCCACAGGACTTTGAAAATCCTCATAATTATAGAAATGAGTGCTTAAAAATTCCTGTAACTCAGCATCATCCTCAGGAGCTACTTCGCTTAAGGTCCTCGGTGGAATTGCAATTCCACCTAGTCCATCGTCGTCATTACCACAACCGACAATGAAACCCATACCTATTACAATCAATAGCAATTTCTTCATAGCCATTCTTTAGTCGCGCAAGATACAATTTTCCACTATTTTTGATAAGTCCCTTAACTAAACTTTGCAGTCTTGCGCATTGATAAATTCCTTTGGAGCACTCGTTATTTTAAAACCCGAAATATAGCTACGGTAGCATGTAAAAAAGGGCACGTTAGAATTAATGGTGATATTGTGAAGCCTTCCAGGGAGGTTTATCCCATGGACAAAATCATCGTCCGTAAGCATCAAATTGATTATCAACTCACCGTCTTGGATGTTCCCCAAAGCAGGGTTGGAGCAAAATTGGTAGATATCTATAGAAAGGATACCACTCCGAGAGCGGAATTTGAAACCAGTGAACTTTTGAAGTTGGCCAAAGGTCATTACAGGAAAAAAGGGCTAGGCAGGCCTACAAAAAAAGATAGAAGGGATATAGACGAATACCTTTCCGATGACGATTTAGGGACTCCTAAACCAAAGGATTGATTACCTTTGAAATTCAACAAAATCCCTAATATAGGGCATCACAAAAACCCAACAAAATACTTTTGGTAGGGCCATACACAGTTAAAAATCATCCAAAAAAAGTTTTGATGACAAACCAAATACTACACCATCAACAAATTCATCATAAAATAAATAGAATTGCCTATCAAATTTATGAGGCCAATGTGGATGAGAAAGAAATGATTATTGCTGGTATTGAAGGGGGCGGTTTACTTTTCGCAAAAAAAATCGCTAGGGTTTTGGATAAAATAACCAATGCTGATATCATTCTCTGTAAGGTAAGTATGGATAAAAAAAATCCTTTAGATAGCGGTGTCATTACCTCATTAAAAGAAAATGACTACAAAAACAAATCCGTTATTTTAATAGACGATGTCTTGAATTCTGGGACTACCTTAATTTATGGGGTCCATCATTTTCTGCAAACCCCTTTAAAACAATTGAAAACGGCCGTTTTGGTCAATCGCAATCATAAAAAATACCCTGTTAAAGCAGACTATAAGGGTATTTCATTATCCACATCCCTTCACGAGCATATCCAAGTTGATTTGGATTCTAAGAAATATGGGGTTTACTTAAATTAGGTAATTTACTATTTCTGCAACGAGTTGTTCCTTGCTCTTGTCTTCAACAAAGATGGTATTACTGGCCATAGCATAAAATGGGGCTCTTTCAAACAGGTGCTTTCCAATGAATTCTGGCAATTCATCATTCGGAATACGGGCAACCAAAGGTCTTTGTTCTTTTTCACCTGATATCCGTTTGACAAGACTTGCAACGGAAAGGTTAAGATAAAATGAATTTGGGGTATGTTCTTTTACCATTTGCATATTTTGTCCATAGCATGGCGTGCCGCCTCCAAGCGACAATACCATATCTGCATTTTGCTTCAAAACATTTGCCAACACCTCTGTCTCCTTTCTTCTAAAAAATAGTTCTCCTTTTTCAGAAAAAATTGTTGGGATGTCCACGCCCATTTGATTTGAAATCTCCTCATCCAAATCAATAAAATCATAACCAAACTTATGTGCCAATAACTTCCCAACACTGGATTTTCCACTTGCCATATACCCTAACAGTACTACTATCATGCATAAATTTTAGGAGGTTCTTTAAATCCCCAAATTTATCATTAATTGAGCTTGATTAATAAATTTAGGATTGTATATTTGCAGCCGCTTAACACATAGGTTTTGTTGTTTCGCATTTTTGACCTGATAGCTCAGTTGGTAGAGCATCTCCCTTTTAAGGAGAGGGTCCTGGGTTCGAGCCCCAGTCAGGTCACAAA
>JBCDBE010000092.1:0-13742 GCA_039184365.1 Bacteroidota bacterium
TTGTAAGGGAAGCAAAAAAACTGTACCAAAAAGAATTTATTAGGTGGTTTAAATTGACCTCCGAAATCAATCCATTGCTTCGTTTTTTTAGAATGGTGGATATTAAAATCCCAACCCTCTATGTTATGGGAGAACAAGACTATCTTTTTCTGCCTACCATAAGGAAAATAACCAAAACACACCAAGCTTCAGATTTATTTATTGTTCCTGATTGTGGCCATGTAGTCAATGTGGAACAACCCCTTGTATTCAACCGGGAAGTGATACGTTATCTTGATGGACTCCCAAGTTGAAAACGGTCCCAAAAAAAAAGAGATACAGTGACTAATTCAAATAACTTCCAAAAAATGAAAATAGTGGTAGGTTTGGGACCGCTTTGTACTGGTAAAGTTATGTGAGAAAGAAGATGGGCAGGGTAATGCCCCATCAATAATGACCTAATTCCGATAGACTAGGACTCTTTTTTTTTTGAATTTCCCATAAGTATTGGGAGGGGGTTAGGGACGTTTCTTTTTTGAATGCCTTATTAAAAGTTACCTTATTGTTGTATCCAACTTCATAAGCAATGTCTATAATATTAAGGCCTATTTCTTTTTCGAGAAGCTCCGTTGCTTCTTTGATGCGATACACATTTACAAACTCATGGAAACTTTTCTTGAAGTGTTCATTGATAATCTGTGAGGCATTGTGGCGTGTTGTTCCCAATTTCCTTGCCACTAGATCTAGATTGATGTCATTTCTTCTGTACAACCTTTCCTTCTCAAAAAGTTGGGCCAAATTTTCCTTAAGCTCTAACGAGAGACTTTCCGTAAGCCCGGATTTTACATATTTTGGAAAAAGTCGATTGTTTGTATAGGCATACACGCCAGTAAATACGTTGGGCTGTACATTGGCAGCATATCCTACATAAACCACCATTATGGCCATCATAATAATTGGAGTATGGAATAGAACTGGATAAGGATTGCTTAGGGAAATGGATGCCCCATAAACGATATAAGTAATGACATAGGCCACATGGATGTAGTAAATGTTCTTTTGCCAAAGTCGGGTTTTTGACTTTGATCGTTCTTTTCTACCATTCTTTGTATTCTTCTTCAAAAGAAGGTGTATGAAGTAAGCATAGACGGCCAGTGAAATAGCTTTTAGGGTCACTATCAAAATGAGTTTGCTGGAATCTTCGGGACTCACCCCATTTTGTAATCGAGAAAGCATGAGATTAACCTTTTCTTCACCAGTAAACGCATATACATTCGGAATTAGGTATCCTATCAAAAGTAGTGTTGGCAAAAAATGCCAAAGGTCTCCCCAAGTAAATTTATGTCTTTTTGATACCCTTCTAAAATATAGGAAAAGTAAGGGACCATACAGAAAGGAAGACCAAGTGGACATTAAATAACTATGTGGAATTTCAAAAAGATAATTCGCACTATTAATACTAATATTAAGAATAAAAAAGGAATGTATAAATACAAAAATCGCAATAATGATACGTGCGTGATTATCAATCTTTTTATTTAGAAGTAGCATCCCCATCACATAAAAACCAATCAATGCCACGAAAAAGTACAACATGGCCCAGATGTTAATTTTTGGAATTACCCTTTCAGAAACACCGCCAAACTCATCGGTAGTTCTAATGGAATCAAATCCCTCATGCAATAAGAAAGAAGGCCTAAATTCAAGTTGTAAATATTCATGGATATACGAAACCGACTTCGATGGGTGTTCTATTGCCGCTTCACTCAAAGCCAATTTTTTAAGTATTCTTGTCCTTTCCTCTACCACGGTATCAAGACTTTTCTCATACAATGGAATGGCTTGCCTGTAACGATGGATATTATAATAATAGTCCGCCCATTCCAAAGAATCCTGAAAAATAAACCCAAAGGATGTTACCCCTTCCTTATGAAAAGATTTACCCCAAAGTATTGCGCTTTGAAATGCCAAGAGGAAGATGACAATGCCTTTGAAAGATTGCCTCATGGTGTGATTGATGAATTAGCACTGTTAACAAGTTATAAAATCGACCTCCTCAAAATGTTAATAAAAAGCTAAAAACCGTAAACCCCGATAATAATTTACCTTTGGGCGTGAAGTAATAGGATGGCCAGAGGGAACTGTTTTCCCCCAATATCCATCAAAAAAGCCAGTGAGGACACTGGCTTTTAAACTAACTAACTCAAAAAAATGCTAACTCAAATAACTCGGAACAAAATTCAATTTTCTGACCTTGATCAAGGTTAACTAAACATTAGCAATATGTTATAATTGCTTTGTTTTCTTGAAGTTATAACGGGGATAAAAACAGAATATTGTTGATGGGATATTTTAAAAAATAGTTAAATCAAAATCCCTTGGGCAAACCGTTGATATGGTAAAGCATTAGGTAAAGATGACCGTCCTATTATTATAGACCATGGTCTTTCTATGGATATGAAGCTTAACGGCCCTTGCCAGCACAATTTTCTCCAAATCCCTACCTTTTGCTATAAAATCTTTAATGCTATGACTATGGGAGACGGCAGTCACATCCTGCTCAATAATAGGCCCCGCATCCAATTCTTCGGTCACATAATGGCTTGTCGCCCCAATGATTTTGACACCACGTTCAAAAGCGGCATGATATGGTCTTGCACCAGCAAAAGCAGGTAAAAAAGAATGATGGATATTGATAATTTTATTGGGATAATGTTGAATAAGCCTTGATGAGACAATCTGCATGTAGCGTGCCAAAACAATAAAATCAACTCGATGTTCTTGAAGCAGCCTGAGCTGTTCTGCCTCAGCGCTGTCCTTCGATTTCTTGGTCATGGCAATATGGTAATAGGGAATTCCAAATTGCTCAGCTATATGCCCTAAATCTTTATGATTGCTCAATATAAATGGAATTTCAACTTCCAATTCGCCTGATTGGTGCCGACTCAACAAATCATACAAACAATGATTATACTTGGATACAAAAACTGCCATTTTTGGTACCGTACCGTCCAAATTACAACTCCACTCCATGTTATATGGTTTCGCCAAGACTTCATTAAACTCGATTTCAAAGGAATCTTTGGTAAATCCATTTTCAAAATCCGCCTCCAATCGCATAAAAAATACGTGGGCTTCCTTATCCACATGTTGATCTAGGTAAATTACATTCCCCTTTTTTTCAAAAAGAAAATGGGTAACGGAAGAGATGATACCCGTTTGATCGGGACAATGGATGAGAATGGTGAGTTTCATGATCTAAAATTCCGTTAAAATTATTTGATTCAAAAAAAATAGCTCAATTAAGGGAAATTTTTTATAATATTCTGACATTAATTCGATTTTTATTGCACTTATCGTAACTTGCAATGGATTAAATGAAGGTTCAATAATGGAACAAATCCCACCCTATAAACCAAAACATAAAGTACGCATTGTGACCGCAGCTTCGCTGTTTGACGGCCATGACGCCGCCATCAACATTATGCGGCGAATTATTCAGTCAACAGGTGTTGAAGTTATCCATTTAGGTCATGACAGAAGTGTGGCCGAGGTAGTGAATTGTGCCATACAAGAAGACGCCAGTGCTATTGCCATGACCTCGTACCAGGGGGGACACAACGAGTACTTTAAATACATGTATGACCTTTTACAGGAAAAGAAAGCAGGCCATATTAAGATTTTTGGTGGCGGCGGTGGCGTAATTCTTCCGAATGAAATTGAGGATTTGATGAAGTACGGGGTCGAGCGAATTTATTCCCCCGACGATGGAAGAAAAATGGGGCTTCAGGGAATGATCAATGACTTGGTCAAACGATGTGATGTTGAAGTACCCAAGTTAAATATAAATGAAGGTGATTGCCTTGCCACCCAGCTTACTAAAAAGAATCCCAATACCATAGCCCGATTAATCTCGTTGGCGGAGAATCGTCCGGAGGAATTCCAAAAACACTTTTCAAAAATCAAAACAAGGTCCAAAGTTCCGGTATTGGGAATTACGGGTACAGGGGGTGCAGGAAAATCCAGCTTAGTGGATGAATTGATTCGAAGGTTTTTAATGGATTTCCCAGAGAAACAAATTGGAGTGATTTCGGTAGACCCTTCAAAAAGAAAAACAGGAGGGGCACTTCTTGGGGATAGAATACGTATGAATGCCATCAACAATAATCGGGTCTATATGCGTTCCCTGGCCACCAGGCAGTCCAATCTAGCGCTATCCAAACATGTAGGTGAAGCCATTTTAGTATTGAAGGCGGCGGAATTTGACGTAATCATTTTGGAAACCTCAGGTATTGGTCAATCCGATACCGAAATTTTGGACTTTAGTGATATCTCCCTTTATGTAATGACCCCAGAATTTGGGGCGGCCACCCAGTTGGAAAAAATTGACATGCTTGATTTTGCGGATTTAGTTGCCATCAACAAATTTGATAAGCGAGGGGCCCTGGATGCGATTAAGGACGTTCGGAAACAGTATGTACGGAACAATGGTCTTTGGGAGAGCAAAGAAGAAGATTTGCCAATCTATGGTACTATGGCTTCACAATTCAACGACCCTGGCATGAATGCCTTGTACGTGGCTACAATCAATACCTTAACGGAAAAGGGCAATACCAATTTAACTTCCAATCTTAAAATAGGGGCGGAAGCTAGGGAAAAACAGTTCATCATCCCGCCCGCCAGAACACGATATCTTTCCGAAATTTCAGAAAATAACAGAAGTTATGACCAAACTGTTAAGCAGCAATCCAATACGGCCCAAAAACTCTACGGAATCTGCACCACAATTTTTGGTTTCACGGATATTCCTGCTCAAAACACGTCAAAGGGTCTTGAAAAGTCTGGATTACATACAAACTATATCCTTACCCATGCCAAGGAAGAAAGCCAGGAAGTAATCAAGGTGCTGTTGGCTGAGTTTGAACGGGTCAAAATGGACTTACATCCCAGAAATTGGGAACATATCTTGAATTGGGAGGAACAGGTCAATAGATATAAAGCACCCCTGTACACCTATAAAGTTCGGGATAAGGAAATAAGCATCAAAACCCATACAACTTCATTGTCCCATAATGAAATCCCAAAAGTAGTATTACCCAAATTCAAAGCATGGGGCGATTTGCTTTTATGGATGCTCAAGGAAAACGTACCCGGACAATTTCCGTATACCGCAGGCATTTATCCTTTCAAACGAACGGAAGAAGATCCGACCCGAATGTTTGCAGGGGAAGGTGGCCCGGAAAGGACAAACAGACGGTTTCATTACGTTAGCTTGGATATGCCGGCAAAACGACTCTCAACGGCATTTGATTCAGTTACTTTATATGGCCATGATCCAGATTACAGACCTGATATCTATGGAAAAATAGGAAACGCAGGGGTCTCCATATGCTGTTTGGACGATGCAAAAAAACTGTATTCAGGTTTTGATTTAAGTGACCCTATGACATCTGTAAGTATGACCATAAACGGTCCTGCACCCATGTTGCTTGGGTTCTTTATGAACGCTGCTATTGACCAGAATTGTGAAAAATATATCAAAGAAAATAAACTGGAGGAAGACGTTGAAAAGATAATTAGGTCCATTTACAAGAAAAAAGGGATTCCACAACCTAAGTACATTGGAGAACTTCCGGAAGGCAATAATGGACTTGGGCTCCTCCTTCTGGGGGTAACGGGCGACCAAGTTTTACCTCAAAATGTTTATGACGAAATAAAAGCCAAAACCCTAAACCAAGTTAGGGGCACGGTAAAAGCCGATATTCTAAAGGAAGACCAAGCTCAAAACACCTGTATTTTCTCCACAGAATTTGCCTTGCGATTGATGGGGGATGTTCAGGAATATTTCATTAAAAACAAGGTTCGAAATTTTTATTCGGTCTCCATTTCCGGTTATCATATTGCTGAAGCTGGGGCAAATCCAATTTCCCAATTGGCGTTTACCTTGTCCAACGGATTCACCTATGTGGAATATTACCTAAGTAGGGGGATGCATATTGATGATTTTGGTCCCAATCTTTCCTTTTTCTTCTCCAATGGAATTGATCCGGAATATGCCGTCATTGGTCGAGTGGCAAGAAGAATTTGGGCCAAGGCCATGAGGGATAAATATGGCGCCGGACCAAGGGCCCAAATGCTAAAATACCACATCCAGACCTCAGGGAGGAGCCTGCATGCCCAGGAAATTGACTTTAACGACATCAGAACCACCCTTCAGGCCTTGTACGCCATCTATGATAATTGCAAGTCCTTGCACACCAATGCCTATGATGAAGCCATCACAACACCGACGGAAGCATCAGTTAGAAGGGCTATGGCCATTCAATTGATCATCAACAAAGAGTTGGGACTAGCCAAAAATGAAAACCCATTGCAAGGATCTTTCATTATTGAGGAACTGACCGATTTAGTGGAAGAAGCGGTTTTAATGGAATTCGATAGCATTACTGAGCGAGGAGGGGTTTTGGGTGCCATGGAAACCATGTACCAACGTTCAAAAATACAAGAAGAGAGTTTGCACTATGAAACTTTAAAGCATACGGGGGCGTATCCAATTATTGGAGTAAATACCTTCTTAAGTTCCAAGGGGTCACCAACTATACTCCCAGCAGAAGTAATCAGGGCAACGGAGCAAGAAAAGAACCACCAAATACAAACATTGGAAGACCTTCAAAAGGGAAACAAGGAAGAAGCTTTACGATTACTTAAGGAATTGCAAGAGGTAGCTGTTGAAAACGATAATACCTTTGAAAAGGTAATGGAAGTGACCAAATACTGTTCTTTGGGGCAGATTACCAATGCCCTTTTTCAAGTTGGGGGACAATACAGACGGAACATGTAAATCAATTCTAGGCTTTGCATATGCAAAGCCCAAGAATAATTTATGCTGAGCAAGGTCGAAGGGTCTTTTTTATTTTAAAAACCCCAGCTTCCCTATTTAGGTCAACCAAGAGGAAGGTCCATTTTTAACTGCGAAAATTCAAGACCCTGAATTAGTTTTATGGAATAAGGTTGGGGCATCTTTTTTCAATACCTAGGGACAACACGCACTTGTCATTGGGAATCGTAAAGCAATGATTTCCTCCACTGCTTGAAAGACTTCCTAAATGTTTTCAATTCACTACGTAACAACTGAAGGTACTCCTTTTCCTTTATCCCATCCTTTTCCAGTCCATTGCAATACGAATTAATATTTTTGGTGATAATGTTAATGAAATTCGCGTTTTTCAGTCTATTGGTGATGGAACTAGATCTGTAGGTTTCCTCAATCGTAGTCGGTAAGAGTGAGGCATCATGTATTAGGGATTCCGCAATAACCGCCCTTAGTCCCAAACTTTTTTTGGAAAACACCCTATTCTCCAAGGAAAAATAGTGACCAAGGGCATCACTTAGGTCACGAAGCACGAGTGAGTTTTGGTAAATCGGCAATAAATCGAAACGGTTATTTTCCATGGAATCCCTAGCAATTCAGTATAGTAAAATTACTAATGATAAAAAATTAGTTATCTTTAATAGAAAAAGTGTTTGTTTTATTTTTCTATGGAATTTAAATTTTAAATTACTAAATACTTTGGATTTTAAAATTGATCGATTAAGTGTTGAAATTCTTCAATGTCTTCAGCAGAATGCACGGATGAGTTTTACTGAAATTGGCAGGAAAGTGGGGCTCACTTCACCTGCTGTAGCTGAGCGCATCAAAAAAATGGAGGATCTTGGAGTAATTGAAAATTACACCGCCCATATCTCCCACGCTAAGCTTGGCTATCAGTTAAGGGCGATGATTACTTTAAGGGCGTTCGTCGGAAAATTACGCCCTTTCTTGGATAAAGTGGATACCTTTAAAGAAGTGATCAATTGTTATCGCATTACAGGAAACGAAAACATCATCATGGAGGTAGTAATACTGGATCAGGCCCATTTGGAACGGTTTATTGATCAACTAATAAGTTATGGCGAAACCAGAACACATATCATTCTGTCCAGTATAGTTTCCAATTCTCCAGTCAGTAAATCAAAGGATGCTTAAATCAAGACTTAAATTTTGGCGAGGTTTTTGCTCAAGGTATTTCATGATCAGAACCCCATTACTACTAAACACATTCTTGGCTTGCCTAGTTTCCTTTGGCGTCCACTCACAAGAATTAAAAATCAAAAAGGGCGTCATTGTAGATTCCTTAAGCATTCACGATTCCATTCCTGGAACATATGCCCTGTTTGTACCCAAAAACTTTGAATTAAAGGGCAAATGGCCCCTATTGACCGTAATGAATATGAAAGGCAAGGCAAGGCAAGAGATGGCTGCATTTATTCCGGCAGCGAATCGTTTTGGTTATGTAATAGCTGCGCCAAATGCCATTCACGATTCGCTTTCACTTTCAGATAATATGCTCCTTGTAAAGGGGTTGATAGATCATCTCATTAATCTTTTGCCCTTGAATAAAAGTAGGGTGTACACCGCCGGATTTAAAGATGGCGGCCGATTTGCAAATCTCATCCCTATAGTTATAAAGGATGTTGAAGGTACACTCTCAATCAATGCAGCGATTGCCAATATTGAACTGTTAAATGCAAAGAATCCATTTCAGTTTGTTGGAATGGTGGACAAAAAAAATTACAATTACCCCATATTATTAAAGGATGAAAAAGCACTAAATGGGTTAAAATTTCCCAATAGTATCTTGGTAGGGACGCCATCGATGAATGATGTAAGCAGAAGAATCTTACAATCCTTTTCCCATTTTGAACTATTGGCCATGTCCCGAGGTAATGTAGCCAAAGATTCTGTTTTGATAGAGGAGCTTTATCAAATGGACATCGACTATATTAATGAATTAATGACAAAAAAAGAATACCTGCTTGCCAATAGGGTCATGGCCGAAGCCCTCAATGCTTACAGAACCCTTAGAAATACGGATTCGTTAAGGGAACAAAAGAGGACCTTGAAAAGAAACAAAGTTTTTCGCATTCAAAAACGGGAAGAAGAGGCTACATTTTTTAAGGAATCCCTTTTACGGGAAGATTTTGCCTATTACCTTGAGGAAGATGTACTGACCTACAATTTCAATAATTTGGGTTGGTGGAACTTTCAAAAGACTCAAATAGATAAATATATCAATGGCACCAGCAATACGGAGGAAGAAATGGGACATCGTCTAAACGGTTATGTCAATGCTCTGATAGAGGACAATATTGATTTGGTGAACAGCCAAAAAATTGTTGACGAAGAAGCGTTGGTGTTTCTTTACATGCTCAAGACCATTATCGTTCCAAAAGATTTTGAAAATTACCTTAAGGTAGCTGCCATTGCTTCGAAAAATGAAGATTTTGGAACTGCACTCTTTTATTTGGAAGAGGCTTTAAAAAAGGGATTTAAATCAAAAGAGGGATTGTACACCATCCCGAATACCGCCTTACTCCGAATCACGCCCGAATTTAATAAACTGGTGAAAAAATATTTTAAGGATGCTCGATATGAAATCAAGGACGAATAAAGCTTGAAACGGTATTTACGTCCCAATCAATGACCAGCCCGCCTGCCAAAGAACGTGCTATTTTGTCCCCATAGAGCAATTCTGCAAGATAAAGGGCCGCTTCAAAACTCTTGGCGCCTCCCGCAGAGGTAATATATTTTCCATCGTGCACAAAAAGGACACTGTCCTTAACCTCTAGATGGGGAAACATGTTTTTGTACGTTTCAATATCACTTGGAAATGTTGTGGAAGCCACATTATCCAAAAGACCAGCTTTCGCCAAAACAAATGCTCCATCACAGTGCGAAGTCACAAAAAGGGCTTCCTTATCCACTCTTTTAACAAAATTCAACATTATGGTATCCTTCAAGTCACTATCCAAATGGTGTTCTGCACTGGGCACCACAAGAATGTCTATTTTTGGCAGCGTATCCTTGGTATAATCATAATCGGAAAGGATTCTAACACCCTCAAAAGAAGTGATGGGCTCTAAAGTATTGGCCACTGTGAACGTATTCATTGCCTTTATGTTTTCACGGTATTGGGTATGCTGGAAAATATCAAAAGGAGCCGTGAATTCCGTATTGTAAACACCATCCATGATAAGAAAAGCAACATTGTATCGATTTCCAATCAACTTTGGGAGTACCCTTTCCTCAGAAATAACATTGGTTTCCAATTTGGTTTGGCATCCTAAAAATAGGGAAACCAAAATGCTGAGTAGGATTAAATATTTCATTTTAAGGAATTTTTGCAAAAGGTACGATTCCCAAAGAAAAAATGACTGATGTATTTTTACAATATGAGAAAGCTAAGCTATATGTTGATTTTATTCCTGTGGTCATGCGGTCAGGGTAAAAAATATCACCATGAATCAGCAGATAACAACCAAAGAATATCGGCTAAACTTCGGGCTATTCTTGATTACCAAGAAGAAAGAAATGAGGAATTCAGAAACCCCAAAACCTCACCATTACCCGATCGCTACCGCAAGGATTTTGAAGGACTGGACTTTTTCCCTGCTGACACTACCTACATAATTAGTGCTCGTTTTGAACGGACTCCAAATACCCAACCCTTTCAAATGCCTTCAACTACCGATGAGCGTACCTGGGAAGTTGTTTATGGAGTCGTCCATTTTGAGCTGAATGACCGCGTACATCAATTGGAAGTATACCAAGGACTCGAATTAAGAAACAGAAAAGGTTTCAAAGATTATTTGTTTCTCCCCTTTTTGGATTTGACCAATGGCGAGGAGACCTACGGAGGTGGGCGTTATTTGGATTTGCGTATACCTAACTCAGATACTTTGGTCATTGATTTCAATAAAGCGTACAATCCCTACTGCGTGTACAATAAAAAGTACTCCTGCCCCTTGGTACCAAGGCAAAATTTCATGAATACGAAGGTGATGGCAGGAGTGAGGGATTTTGTAAAAAAATAAAAGCTATTTCAGACCTCAATTGGACGCAACCATTTTTGTGGACCTATAGGGACATAAAAAATGCCAACTTATAAAAGTCGTTTGGAGCAAAGCGTTCATCTTCATCCGCAAGGTTTCCTCCAAAAGAAAACCGTAGGCCCGCATTCCCTTTTTGGAACTGAATATAAGGTCCCAGCCATACGTAACCATCTACCCTATCCAATTCTCCTCCTCCATTGGTTTCCCCTCCAGAAAGAAAAAGTTCTTCGAAATGCCCCCCAACGGAGAAAAATTCAGAGGCCTTATAGCCTAGATTAGCCCAGTAGTGCACATAATTGTTGGTGGATTCACCCGCTTCCGTCTCATCACTTAAGGCACCATAATATCCAAAATAGAATTGTCCCTCCAAATCTTCCGTTCCTAGATTCACCGTTAAGTTGGGTACGATACCATCTCCGATAATTCCGGGTTTTGCCGCACCACTTGAAAGCAAACTGCCCATAGTAAAACCCAATTGAGGGTTAATGTCAAAAGCGCCAACGGTCTTATTATATCCAATACCAAATTCGGTCCATTGGCCCCATTCAGAACCAGTACCGGCACCCCATTGGATACCGTAAAAAGTAAGGGCATCGGTAACGCTTAAGGAATAGGAAATAGCCATCATAGGGTTAAAGCCAAAAAATGCATCAAGATTTAGACTGAGCCCCACTTCCACCTTATCATCAATACTAGGTGTGTCTTGGGCCAAACTCTTTCCTGTTAAGGCAAGAGTGCCCATCAATGCAAATAGAATTGTTCTTTTCTTAAACATAATTTCTAAGTTTTAAAAGGATTCATAATTGATTTCGTTTTTAAGCATTAATTGAAGTACTGGTTTAATTTTTAGTCCGAAGTGTAAAAAATGAATGGAAAATCTACTTTTGGATGTTGAGGCTGCACAACAATCCATATCTTCCCATACTAATAGCGCAGCAAAGGAGGTAGTTCAAATCTTTTTGTATTTTGAGAATGAATAACTGTTTTCATAATTTCAAAAAAGGAAGACCCCATCAAAAAGGAGGTTTTTTGATTTATTTGAATGTGTCAATTGAAAAGGTTATCCAACGGAGCGTTCTGCAAAACGCTCCGTTACCTTTTATGAATCAATGTTGGTTCATCCTAAAGTCAGCATAGGCATCCATACCATGTTCGTGGATATCCAGACCTTCCAGTTCTTCGATTTCGGAAACTCTGAGACCTACTACCTTTTTAATGGTAAACAGAATAATAAATCCTGTTATGGAACAGAACGTTGCCGCAGCTCCAACTCCCGCCAATTGGACCAAAAACTGATCAAAACCAGCCATGGCTCCAAAAATCCCAACGGCCAATGTTCCCCAGATACCACAGATTAAGTGGACCGTTACCGCTCCTACGGGATCATCCAACTTCAATTTATCGATAAGGGCAATGCCAAATACGATGACCACCCCTGCTATCAAACCTATAATTACTGCTTCATTAGGTGACATCTGGTCCGCTCCTGCCGTTATACCTACCAGCCCCCCCAATATTCCATTTAAAAACATGGTAAGGTCAAAATTCTTGTATTTTAAGGAAGAGGTGATAAAAGCGGAAACACCGCCAGCAGCCGCAGCCAAGCAAGTGGTTACAAGAACCAACGAGGTCAGTTCCGGGTCTGCTGAAAGTACGGATCCACCATTAAACCCAAACCAGCCCAACCAAAGTATCAAGACCCCTGCAGCTGCCAAGGGCAAGTTATGACCTGGTATGGCCTTTGGTTTTCCATCTTCACCAAATTTACCGATACGTGCCCCCAATAAATAGATGGCAATCAATGCTCCCCACCCGCCGACGGAGTGTACCAGGGTTGAGCCGGCAAAATCATAGAATCCTTCGGCGCTTCCATAGGAAAGTGAAGAAAGGAAACCACCACCCCATTGCCAAGAACCTACTATGGGGTACACCAAGCCCACATAGACTACCGTGAAAATAATAAAGGACCCTAGTTTAACCCTTTCTGCCACTGCCCCAGAAACAATGGTCGCAGCAGTCGCCGCGAACATGCCCTGGAATAGGAAATCAGTCCAGTAGGTATACCCTTCATTGTATGCTAAGTCCAATGTGCCTGCCTCATTTAAAGGTGCGGGAAGTCCAAATCCAGCAAAACCCAGAAAACCATTAAAGTCACCTGGGTACATTAAGTTGAAGCCTCCAATATAGTAAAGAAGGAGTCCAACAGTAATAATAAATACATTCTTAAACAGAATGTTGACCGTGTTTTTTTGACGGGTCAATCCAATTTCCAACAGTGAAAATCCCATATGCATAAAGAAAACCAGAGCGGTACACACCATCATCCAAACGTTGTTCGCTGTAAATAGTCCTGCTTCCATAATTTTTAATTTGTAATGAATAGTTGGTTTTTGTTAGTTGATTCCTGCATAACCGCTTTCACCGGTTCTGATTCTGTAGGCTTCCAAAACTTCGGAAACAAATACTTTTCCATCACCTACGTTACCGGTAGCAGCAGCTCTAATCAATGTCTCCACGGTCTTTTCCACGAATTCATCCGAAACCACAATAACCAAATACCTACGTTGTATATCAGTAGTACTATAGGTTATCCCACGATACACATGGCCTTGTTTTTCATTGCCAACTCCAGTTACATCCCAATAGCTGAAAAAGTTGACCTCAATTTCATGCAGTGCTTTTTTGACTTCATCAAATTTTGATTTTCGAATAATTGCCTCGACTTTCTTCATACCTCACTATGTTAGTTAACTTGCCAAATATATATGAATAGACCAGTAACCCTATTAATTTTTGAGATTGCAAACCCATTTTTATCATCTTCTATAAAA
>JBCDBE010000093.1:0-13729 GCA_039184365.1 Bacteroidota bacterium
ATTGAGCTGGGTAAAAGAACTCTCTGAGAATATCATTCCTTCGGCTGAAAACATTTCCATGGTACTGGAGACGAAGAGACGTGATGATAAAGTTGAACGATTGGTGATTTTTGGAGGTTTTATGGGCCGTGCTCAACGAACCGTTCATTTGACCATTTCACAATACGATTTACTTTATCGTTTTGCCGATGCTAAGAAAAGTCGAAAAATGGATTGGTTGGAAATCAAACCCAAGAATCATCCCAATCGGGAAAAACACTACGATATCAATGATTACAACGAAGTCAAACGATTGCTCGGGGTCTTACTGGATGGGCTGTTTGGAAAGGGGAATTGGTCCAAAGAAAATCACATGAAACCCCTTAAGGACACATTGTTTGAACTTTCAAGCAAAAGGGAACGGAAGATAAGACTTTGCCTCCTTCCGGATAACATCCATTTATAAGCAATTATTCCTTTAGATGTCGGTAAGGTAGTTTCTGACATTTAGGGATTTATTCCGACAAATTGGGGTTCTCAAAAAGAACTCCACCAATTTGCGTGGAAATAAAAAAGCAATGATACCCTGGGAATCCAATTATCCCTGTCTACGCGTTACAAATTTTAATGCAGTTCTGGAACAGGGACTGGATGAACAAATCAATGAGGCTTTTATGCCCTTTGCGATATGGTGGGAGAACTTAATTTTTATTGAGTTGTCCCTTTTTGGAGTAGAAATTCCATTGGTACTGATTTTGCTTCTTGGTGGGGCCTTGTTTTTCACCATCTGCTTTAATTTCATTAACATCAGGTACTTTCCCCTGGCTATTAGGGTAGTGCGAGGTGCGTATGATGATATGGAGACCTCATCTTCTATTGAAAATGAAGATAATGGCCACTCAGACAACGCTTTTTCTGGCCAGGTTAACCATTTTCAAGCTTTGACAACAGCAGTTTCCGGTACGGTAGGTTTGGGCAATATTGCGATGGTGGCCGTTGCAATTTCAATAGGAGGACCAGGAGCCACTTTCTGGATGATCATTGCGGGACTATTGGGCATGTCCACAAAATTTGTGGAGTGCACTTTGGGAGTAAAGTTCCGTGATATTGACCAAGAGGGCAATGTATATGGCGGCCCTATGTTCTATCTCTCCAAGGGATTAAAGGAAAAAGGACATACAATTGTAGGAAAAGTTTTGGCGGCCCTATTTGCAGTGCTTTGTATTGGGGCTTCATTTGGTGGAGGCAACGCTTTTCAAGCCAATCAGGCAGCTGCTCAAATCATTTCAAGGTTCCATATTGAAAGCGCCAGTTCTGGGAGTGTCATCGGTGTTTTGTTCGCTATTTTGGTGGGTATTGTCATTATTGGGGGTATAAAAAGAATTGCAAAGGTTACCGAAAAAATAGTGCCCTTTATGGCCGCACTCTATGTACTATCCGCCCTGTGTATCATTTTTATGAACCTGGACAAGCTAGGTACCGCCATAAACCTGATTTTTACCGAGGCCTTTACTCCAAGGGCCACCATTACCGGAGGTTTTGTCTCAGTGATGATACAGGGGTTCCGTAGGGCAGCCTTTTCCAATGAGGCAGGAGCAGGTTCCGCAGCTATTGCGCATTCTGCAGTATCTACTAAATTCGCAGCATCGGAAGGACTGGTCGGTTTGCTGGAACCTTTTATAGATACCGTCCTTATCTGCACAATTACAGCATTGGTCATTGTACTCTTTAGTCTGAACGGAGGTTTTGACTATGGTAATGTTGTCAATCAGCAGGTGATGCTAGCGGATGGTACGAGGGTAGGGGGCGTAAATCTTACTTCAATGGCCTTCGAAAATACGCTTCCAGGGTTTTCCTATGTTCTTGTCGTTGCTGTGGTACTTTTTGCCTTTTCAACCATTATTTCGTGGTCCTATTACGGACTACAGTCATGGAAATATCTTTTTGGACGCTCAAAGAAATCAGATTTCATCTATAAGATTCTTTTTTTGGTATTTACCGTCTTGGGGGCTGCCGTTACTTTGGATGCGGTCATTAAGTTTTCGGATGCCATGATATTGGCGTTGGTATTCCCCAATATCATAGGATTGTTTTTTCTCTTTCCTGAGGTTCAAGAAGAGCTCAAAAAATACTTAGAACTGATTCGAACCAAATCAAATTGAGGGGAGTTTTGAAAAAGCAATAAATATTTAAGGGGTATTGTCTGCTTTACGCGCAACGTCGAGCTCGCCGAAATGGAACAACCTGCCGGACATGGGAGTAATGTGTTCCATAGTTGTTTTTAGGACAGCCTATTTCTTGGTACGATTAGGAATTGATTTCTTTAATAAACTCTTTTAGGTCTTTTTCGTAGTCCTTTTTATTCAAGGTATGTAGGTTTCCCAGGTATTGCATTCCCAGATAATTGGCCGTTTCCGAAAAAGGAAGCCAAAAAGCATTTCCTAAGTTTCCACCGGTCGATATGGTCATAACGGCCATTTTCTTCCCCCTAAGTTTTCGTCCGAGTTCCTTTTCAATGGTAAGCAGGTCCGTGATTCGGTCAAAGAAAACTTTCATTATGCCACTCATGGAATACCAGTAGATCGGTGTTACAAAAATCAAGGTATCATAGGTGGTTATGATGTTGTGCATTAATCCCAGATAGTCATCATTTTTATTGGAATGACTGTAATCAAAATATCCAATTTGATAATCATTAAGGTCAATAACATCCCAGTTGGTAAGTTTCTTGGTTTTTACGACTAGATTGGAGGTATCCCCATCCTTTCTTGCGCTACCAACAATTAAAACCGTCGCCATATAAATCGACTATTTTGGTAGTAACCTATAAATCCCTTTGCCCTCAACACCTACGTAGATGTACCCATCCCCGCCTTGTTTGACACTCCGTACCCTTCCAATCCCATCCAGTAGCTTTTCGCGATAGGTCACTTTGTCATTTTCCAAAACCAACCGTTCAAGATATTGAAAGACCAGGGATCCTGCCAATACATTTCCCTTCCAGTCAGGATAGTTGTCTGAACTTATAATTTCAAGTCCAGAAGGGGCTATGGAAGGTACCCAGTAATATAGGGGCTGCTCCATATTGGGTCTTGAGGTTTCATCGGTAATTTTTGTTCCGCTATAATTGATACCATAGGTAATTACCGGCCAACCGTAATTTTTCCCTTCTTTAACGATATTCAATTCATCCCCACCCCTAGGTCCGTGCTCATGAATCCAAATTTCGCCGGTTATTGGGTGTTTGACCATTCCCTGCGGATTCCGGTGCCCGTAACTAAAAATAGCGGATTTCGCTCCATTTCGCTTGACAAATGGATTGTCTATTGGAATACTGCCGTCATCATGTATTCTATAGATTTTTCCTCCATCACGGCTAATATCCTGAGGGTTTTCATCCCGGCTGCCCCGATCACCAATTGAGAAATAGAGATGACCCTGGTCATCAAATTCAATCCTAGATCCAAAATGGTAGGGCTTACTGCTATTGGGGCTGCCTTTGTACAATACTTTTTGGTCGGTGAGCTGGTTTTCCCCCAATCTAGCTCTCATGATGGCCGTATTGGCACCCCTTCCCGGTCCTTCGGGGGAGGAATAGGAGAGATAGATCCATTGATTGTCCTTGAAGTCTGGATGAAGCTTTACGTCCATTAATCCACCCTGTCCCTGCACCTTTATCTCAGGAAGGCCCTTTATTTCATTCCTTTTTCCATATTTAAAATGGATGAGCTTACCGGATTTCTCGGTAATTAAAAGGGAACCATCAGGAAAAAAATCAAACCCCCAGGGGATTTCCAAATTAGGTACGATCAATTCCGCGACTACGGCCTCTTTTTCCGGACTCCTTATGGTCTGATCTACCTTTTGGGCACAAGCTTGAGTAAGCAGTACAACGAAAAAATAGGGGTAGATCATACACTTTTTCATAATTTTATCGTTAAATGGAGTGAAATGTAGGTCGAATTGCAATTTATTGGCGTTCGATTGACATAAAGATAAGAAGCATTTTATACGATTAGATAATTACTACTAGGAATATTAGGCTCCCAAATCCCAGTATTCTTAAAAAAACCAGACTTAACCTATGCCCAAGAGCAATACAAGGCGACTGCTCTACTTTCTGTTATTGGTGTTTTCGTCAATACTAGTTTCATCGGCAGTGTTAAACAATGATGCTAAAAAAATCATTGAAGACCTTACTATTGTTAAAAATGAAGCTTCAGAATTAGAAAATTCTTCTTTCGTTTCAGTAAATAATACCAATTTCAACGCTACTACAGCTGCCATACGGCCCATGTTTATGACCATCATACAGGGGGCGGATGAAGAAGTGGCTTGTAGTAATAATGGTTTTACCGTTGCACGGTTTAATTTATGCGGGGATTCGGATGATAGAACCATAAGCTTATCCGGAGGGCCTTATGGTTCGGTGGAGTGGCAGATTCTTGGTGGCTCCTGTTCTCCGGATGTAAATGTGGATTGCCCCAATACCACCACTTCGTGCTACACGACAGTGAGTACCTCACAAAGTTTTAATTTGGACGCCAGTACCATTCCTGCTGGTTCAGGAGCTGAGTTTCGAGTGGTCGCAGACGGTCAACAATACTTCTTCAAGGTCAAAAAAAGTACCATTACCCAGACGTATGTCAAGCGGGATTACATCTGTGGGGTTGATGGTCGTATCCAGATTACCAACCTTTCCAGTGCTTATGAGTTTAGTATTGATGGTGGACTAAATTGGCAGGAGTCCCCAATTTTTGAGGGCCTAGCTCCGGGAACTTATATAGTGACGGCAAGATTGGAGAACACCCCCAATACGTGCGAATATCCTTATGAGCCCATTGTTATTGAGCAACAGGATATTAGTATTGATGTTGCATTTACGGATGCCCAGTGCTTTGGTGATACAGGAAGTGTTCAGGTCACCGTAAACGATGTTCCAGGACCGTTTCGGTATACCCTTTTGGATGAAGTGGGTATTCCCATTGAATTTACCACCTTTATCACCACAAATCCATACACCTTTAGTGCCGTTGGCTTTGGTACCTATAGCGTGCAGGTAGAAACCCAACAATGTACCGGTGATATTGCCAATGGAATTCCGCCCCCTCAACAAAGCCTTGATATTGGTGGAAATCCAATTACTATTGGAGATGGTATTGTCCCTTTATCCGCTTCCACGGAAGTAAATGAAAGTCTGAGTTCAGAACCTGGGTGTGGTTCCTCAACGGTCGACATTATAGTAAGGACTTCTGGAGGTACGGCACCCTACACCTTTACGGTTAGCGATGGGGGCAATTCTGGAGGTTCCTACACCACCCAAACCACATACAATGTTGGTATGGCAGGAACGTATGATTTCACCATTACGGATGCCAATGGTTGTCTCATTACGGCCTCTGCCAATGTACAGGAATTGACCCCACCGGATGTCACGGTTTCAGGAATTGACGGGACCTGTACCAATGGTGGGGCGAGATTGGATATCACCGTGGTTGATGCCAAAGGATACAACCTTTCCTTTAGGGCTACTCCGACCGATGCATGGAGTAGTGACCCTTTATTGTCTGTCCCCACTGGCACTTATAACTCCATCCAAGTGCAGTACGAACAGGGCGGTTTTAGCTGCTTTATTACCTTGCCGGATGTGATTACCGTAACGGAAAGTGGTGCCATCAACGGTGCTGATCCAACATCGGTGGATCTGACTTGCGACGGTTCCGGTGGCGTGAATGATGGCTCCATAACGTTTCCTGGCACATACTCGGGAGCCGGTGGTGGTCCTTATGAATTCAGTATCAACGGTAGTGACTTTTTTGCGCAACAAACGTTTAACAATTTACCCGCAGGTACCTATACCCCAGCGGTTCGGAATGCCTCGGGATGTAGACGGGATTTCACGGCGATTACCATTGCGGATGTTGACACCCCCACCGATATCGATTTTGTTCAAAGCAATACCAACTGTGCTGCGAACACTTCCGATGTGCAATTGACACCAACTGCGAATCATCCTATTACGTTATATGAAGTCATTAGTCCGATAACAGCGAGCAATGCAACCGGTATTTTCACTGGGTTAACGAACAATGTGAACCATGTTTTTAGAATTACTGATGCCAATAACTGTGTTTATGAAGAAAGTTTTACTCCAGCGGTAATTAGTTCCATTCGTGCAAGGGTAAAATCCGGAGGGGATTTGAATGTTTGTACTGGTGCTAATGATGGCAACGGTACCTTCATCATTGATGGATTTGGCACAAATTACACCTACAATATCAATGGAGGAACCGAAAGTGTCCCTCAAAACAATTCGGAAGTCGATTTAAACACTCTTAGTGCTGGTAATTATACGATTACGGTTACTGATGTTGATACGGGTTGCCAAGATACTGCAACCTTAATAGTGGAACAACCTGCTACCCCTATCGATATCACAGGTACCGTTACGGCAATGAGTTGTGCCAATAACAATATTGGTCGCGTTCAAGCCATCGCTTCGGGTGGTTTTGGTGGTTACTCATACACACTGGAATACCCTTCAGGTTTCACAAGAGGCCCAAGGACGGGAACTACCTTTGGTAATTTAACCGAGACTTCAACCCCTGCTAATCCTTATATCCTTACTGTTACCGATAGTGAGGGATGTACGGACACTTTTGAATTTCAGTTGACTCCTGTGGATGCTCCGGTGGTTGCCTATGATGCGGTAACTTCCGATTTGTGCTATGTACCGGGTACTGGCGCAACTTTGGCGGTCGAAGTAACTACGGATGGTACCGCAGGTGCTCCCTATGAATATCGTGCTAATGGTGGTGCATGGCAAACCAGTCCTGTTTTTTCAGGCCTTCCACCAGGCGATTATACCATTGAAGTCAGGGATGGAAACAATTGTACGGATGACATCATGCTTACCGTAAATCCACAATTGCGGATCTCGGCTTCATTGAATACGGAGATACCATGTGGGGGTGCCCCTGGATCTATTGATGTCAGTGTAACTGGGGGATATACCAGTGGTGTAGGGACAAAGCAATATGAGGTAAGTGCTGATAATGGGGTCACTTTTGGAACTCCCCTGCCATTAACATCGGATAACTTTACGTACAGTACTACCCTCCCTGGAACCTATGTGTTTAGGGTAACTGATAATGAAGGTTGTGTGGCAGAATCGAGTCCATTTGTTTTAGATCCTCCTGTGAATATCGACCCAGCCTTAGTACAGGTATTCCCGCCGGCTTGTGGAGAAACAAATAGCGGTAGGGCCATCATTACACCAGATGCTACCAGTGGTGTTGCTCCTTACGAAATTAGTTTTGATGGGGGGGGATTTACTTCGCAAACTATTTACTCAGGGCTGAATCAAGGACAGACCTACACTTATGTAGTAAGGGATGCAAGAGGGTGTGAGACCGTTATGGATGATTTTACCGTACCGCCACCGGGTACTGCACCAGACGCAACTGTCGTTCCTAATTTGGCCACCTGTACTTTTGGCAGTTTGGAAGGGACGATTGATGTAACTGGGGTAACTGGCGGTACTGCGGATTTTACATACATCCTTCAAGATCAATTTGGAACTGAGATTTCGAGAATAGGACCTACCAGTAGCACTACTGAGACATTCTCCGGGATAGTACCCGATACGTATAGGATAGTAACCCTGGACGCAAATGGATGTAGTGATGAAGATGTGGTTACGGTCACCCAAACCACCTTGGATGTAGTACCAGACCCTGTACCTGCACCTACCTGTGCCCCAGGCGGGTTTACCAATACTGTGGAAATAGTAGGGGGCGATGGTAGTTTAGGTTTTGAAATACGGCTGATAAGTCCAATAACAACATCCTTTGTACCGGTAAACAGTCCACCAAGAAGGCATACCTTCAATGGACTTCAATTTGGGGTTTCCTATACTGTGGAAGTACTGGATATTGCTACAGGCTGCGTTTACGAGGAAACCATTGATCCTGTGGATGGTCCCTCACCTTTGGAAGTTAGCGCTACTTCAACTGCAGGTTTCTGTGATGCTTCCCGTAACGGTCAGATTGAATACACTATTATAGGATTCGCACCAGGTGATGTTTTGGACATCGAGATTTATGATGTGGATGATGGTACGCTAATGGATTCACAAACCGTTACAACGGTTGCCCCAGCACCTTATATTGATACTTTTGAAACACTTCCAGGAAACTATCAGGTCATTGTTACCAATCAAACTGATAGCTGTAATGATGGGGTATTGATAACAATAGATCAAAACCTACCGGCCATCTTTATACTTGCCCAAGAACCTGCAAATTGTAATGCGGATGGGCAGTTCACGGTAACAGGATTAGGAGGTGCCGGCGGTCCTTATGAATTTGTTTTTGGCCCACAGGGATTCACCCCTGATTTTGATGGAACGGCTACTCCGGCAGACCCAACTGATGATTTTTCGACTACCACTACTTTTAGTGGACCTGCGGGCAATTATGATGTTTATGTGCGTGACATATCCGGTTGTATTTCTTTTGATATCGCAACCATAATACAACAACAGGTTCCACCATCGTTAAATACGCCTGTAGTAATCAATCAATGTACGTTTGTGCCAGGTAGTGATTTTCAGATTACTGTAAGTACTCCCAGTACAACAGATACCCCACGTTTTACTTTGAACGGTAATATGCAGTTTGGTGTACTCAATGGAACTGGAACCCTTTATGAGGCAATATTTATGGTCAGTACCCCTGGCAATTATGATGTTTTATTGGAAGATGCTGATGGTTGTTCAAGTACAGGCGTTGCAGAAGTGTACGAGTTTTTATCAGTTTCGGGCGACTTTTCTACCATCCCATCGTGCAACAATACGGATGGAATAATAACCATTTCAACAAATGGAGGTAGTGGTGATTTTGATTTTGATCTGACTGGAAACGATTATTTGGGGAATCCTGTCAATATTTCCCAAATCAATAATGCAACGTTTACGAATCTAGCACCGGGTACCTACCAAATTGTGGTTACAGACAATATTGTATTTGATGGGACGGTATTCTGTAGTGATACGGTTGATGTGGTATTGGAAGATGCCATTGTACCGATTATCTCTACCATTGTAGAATCGGATATTTCATGTGATGGGGAAGACGATGGAAGTATTGATGTGATTTTGCAAGCTGGCACTGATATTGATGGACCATTGGTTTACACCCTTTATGAATCAGGTACCACCACCATTGTACAACAAAATGGTTCCGGATCTTTCCCTGATCTTGAGCCTGATACCTATGATGTTGAGGTAGTTACTACTAGAAACTGCTCGGTAAGACAAAACGGAATCCTTATTGAGGAGCCAGCTCCGTTCGCCATTACGGCAAGTGCACCCGATTTTAGTTGTGAGCCAGGTATAAACACCTTTAGTTCCACAATCATTACAGTTAGTGTAGACCCTGCAAACCCAGGTACTGCATTGGGTGGTTATCAATTCAGTATCACGGGCTTTGAGAATTACCAAAGTACCACAACCTTTGAAATAATAGATAATGGTTCCCCGCAAGATATCACTATTTATGCGATTGATGGTAATGGTTGTCAAGCCACATTTTTGGTGCCTACAATCCATCCGCCAACAGATGTTTTACCAAGTCTTACTACTTTGAATAGCTTGACCTGTGCAAATCCTGAGCGCGTCGAGATTGCTGTGGTTGGAACTTCCGACTTTACGGTGATTACTTCGGCGCCCTCGGGTACCACAGTGGCCAATGTTTCCGTGACGGGAGGTGGCACGGCAGTGATAGAACTTTTCGATGAAGGGGACTATTTATTTGAGATTCGTGATGATAGCCCTAGTGGTTGTAGTTATCCATTGCCAAGGTATACCGTAGACCCACCCACATATCCTAATGCGGTAATTACAGAAGCAAGTCCTGTGTTATGTTATGGCGATGCCGATGGAAGTCTGTTTATTGAGGTCTCCGATTATAGTGGAGTCTACAATTATGAAGCCTTTCTCCTAGATGTCAATGGCAATCGTGTTCTTCCCGCACAGGCCACGGGTGCCTTTGATACGGCAAATTTCCCGGATATCAATGGAGATGCCGCCCGTATTACCGGATTGGTAGGCGGAAACTATGAAGTGGCCATTACCACTTCAGCCGATCCACAATGCCCAGGTACAAGTAATGTAACTACGGTTCGTGCTCCTAATGGTCCTTTGGTACCTGATGCCATTGAGATTGGTAATGTCAGCTGTAATGATGATAGCGGGGTGATCGAGGCCAACTTAAATGGAGGATGGGATTATGCTCCCTATGAATATAGATTGGTGTATGATAGCGATAATGATGGAAGCTACGAGACGGAGGTCCAGACATGGAGCAATACGAATCGATTTGAAAACTTGAATAGCGGAGATTATCAAGTTGAATTTAGGGATGTGGAAGGATGTTTGACGAGTTTTGGCATTACCTTGGATGCTATTGACCCCATTCTTGCCGGTATCCGGGAACCGCAGGCCTTGGTCTGCCCAGATGGAAACAATGCCGTTTTGGAAGCATTTGATCCATCAACAGGGGATGCCACTACCGCAATTCCTGGTGCTACCGGGGGAGTTCCTGGTGCAGGATATTTGTACCAACTCATTTATTTGGGAAGCAACAATATTGCTGATGAACTTTCGAGAAGCGGTCTTCAGGATACCCCAACTTTTACAGGTTCATCGGGCGGTTTTATAAGTCAAGGATGGTATGCCATTGAGGTTTCCTCGAGTTTTGGTTGTATAGGCATGACCCAGCCATATTATGTAGATCCGCCACCACCAATTGTTCCCGATTTGGTCCAAGTTCAAGCACCGGGTTGTGGAGGAATGGGTCAGATGCGACTACGTATCGAAAACCCAGAAGTCGGTTTTGAGTATGAATATCGATTGGCGGATACTGCAGGAGGCAACCTGGCGGATCCCTTCATTCGAATGGAAGATGGATTGGGCAATCCTACGACCGAGGTCATCATTGACGGGATACAGGGGTTTTATCAATATGAGGTCAGGAAAATCAATGCGACCAATACCTGCGGGACTATAAATTCAAACGGATTGACCTTGGTGGATGCCCAAAATATTGATTTAGTGGTCAATCAACCGGATGATATCTCATGTGCCAATGAAATTGATGGACGTATAGAGTCTTTCTCATCAGGTGGTGTGGGTTCCAATACGTATACGCTTTATTTGGGGGACCCAGTCGATGCTTTTAGTCCCTCAGCAACGTCAACCATGATAGCTTCCAATGATTTTGGTACGTTTGAGGGATTGGATGATGCTACCAATTATTATATAGCGGTTACCAGTGGTGCAAGTTGTCAGGATATTGAAGGACCTTTTGTGGTCTCAAGACCGGACCCCATTGTTTTTAACGCGACCGCTACTCCCGTAAGTTGTAGTGGTGAAGAGGATGGCTCCATTACCATTGAAGTTACCGGTGGGGGCGTTGGTTTGGTACAGTTTGCCATTGGTCCTAATTTCAACGAGTTTTTCAATGATCCAAATACCCCAGGAGTGTACACATTTGAAGACTTGGAGGGTGCTTCAAATGGTGAGGAATACACCATTCTAATCCAAGATTCCGAAGGATGTTCAGAAACGACGGTCGTTCAGGTATTTGAGCCACAACCCATTGAAATCTCATCCGTGGAAACACCGGAGATATGTCTTGGTTTTGCAGACGGTACTGCTCAGCTTACGGTAACGGGTGGAACTCCTTTAGTTGACCCTATGGGTGTGAACTATTACGAAGTGGCCATCAATTCTTCAGATGATCTCAATTTTGTTAGAAATGACAATCTGTTCTTCGATAACTTAATAGGAGGCGAGAGCTATGTGTTTTTTGTTAGGGATGCCAATGGATGTATGAATAACATTGTTGTTACCATTGAAATAGGTGTTGACATTAATGCAGAAGCAATTGTGGAGTATGGTTGTGAAGGTATTTTTCCTAACAGCACCACATCCATAGTTCCCGTTAACTCAAGCTCATTATCCGATGTTTTGGTTTCTTTGGATGTTGATGATATCACCATTGCAACAGAACAACTACAATGGGCAGATTTACCGGCAGGCGACCATATCGCCTATTTATATCATCCAAATGGTTGTACCACCTTTGTCGAATTCACCATTGATAATTACGAACCGTTGCATGTGGAAGTGCTAAAAACTGGTCCGGATGAAGTTACGGCTACCGCTACAGGCGGTTTTGGGGATTATGAGTTTTTCTTTCAAGGGGAATCCCAAGGAAGTGACAACATATTCAACATCATATTTGATGCTACCATTATCGTGAGGGTAGTGGATGCGCAAGGCTGCTTTGCCGAGGTGGTCTTCCCATTTAATTTTGAGGGCATGCCAGAGTTTCCAAACTTCTTTACTCCAGATGGTGATGGCATGAATGATGAGTGGTTTCCACGCAATCGAGAATTTTTCCCCAATATTGATGTAATTATTTATGATCGCTATGGTAGGGTGGTTGCAACGTTAGATCAGGTGGAGAAATGGGATGGGAATTATGAGGGTAGTCCTTTACCTACGGGAGATTATTGGTATGTGGTAAATGCCAATGACAATGAAAAACAACAATTTGTAGGGCATTTTACCCTATATCGTTAGTTTTCCGAACGGTAATTTATCTTTTTTCAGTTAATTTTAGAATTTATAATTTTCACTTCACCTACGGTAAACAACATTTCAAGGATACGTTGAGGTGATTCGATAAATGTTTAACTTTAATGTCGTTGGTGTTGTGTTAATTTGTTAACTAAATATAACCAGCAAATATTCTTTTCTCAATACTCAATGCAATGCAAGACAATTCTGACCTCCCAATGGATTCTTTTTTATTTAATGATAAGAATGAACTTGATGCTTCATCCTTAATAAGGCTTAACCTTTACTTAAATAGTTCCGATCAATCCATAAAACCTTATCAAATTGATTATAATGTACTTTTGTTAAGCTATCAAATGTGGGAGGGAAAGAGTTTGGAAGAGTTTTGTAGGAAACAAACCCTTAGTTATTTTCTATTTAACCCGCAACATGATTCTGCGGAGGCGCGCGAGGCAATGTATATGGATATCAGGGAATTTTTAATGGGCAATTAAGCTTTTTCCATAATCGTTCTTTATTCCATCATTATTTCTATTTTTGCAAACCAAATTCGGGATGTGGCCCTTCGGCTTCGCTCAGGATAGACTCCGTCTGGTACCAAGACTGCTTATTGCAGAAGACGGTTTTGAAATTTGGGTATTGTTTTGTGATTTTTGTCAGCGTTAGCTGATTTCGGGATGTGGCGCAGTCTGGTAGCGTACGCGCATGGGGTGCGCGTGGTCGCTGGTTCGAATCCAGTCATCCCGACTCAACTATTTTCTTTTAGTTGCATAACGTTGCAAATCGTCTGATTTGCAACGTTTTATGTTTTTAGGGGTTTCAAGGGAAACCAATTTGAACCCTATAAAAACATCTTGGTATTGTTTCAATTAGGGATGATAATTTCCTATATAAGATTTCTTCTTTCCGTTTATCTTCCCGAACGCGGAAGAAATTCCACAGGATCCACGCGCAAAGTTCTGGGGTAAGTATTCTATGGACTTACCAAATTAAATTTGAACTTTTTTGTCATTATTTTCCCGTTCAACCCGCCCCGTCTTTTTGTGGGGGGCGTTCTGAAGGAAAAATAATGTGTTAGGAGGCATGTCTGTATACGTTGACGTA
>JBCDBE010000094.1:0-13569 GCA_039184365.1 Bacteroidota bacterium
GCCTCCCATTCGATGCCCAAAAGTCGCTCATGTTGTTATTCCACCTGGATTTAAAGGGCATAGCTTGTTCCAAAGGAAGTGCCTGTCAGTCAGGTAGTACAGGGGGGTCCCATGTGCTACAGGAACTTTTGACCGAAGATGAACTTAAAAAGCCTTCTTTGCGGTTTTCCTTTTCTAAGTACAATACGAAGGAAGAATTGGACTATACCATTTCCATATTAAAGGATTTTTCGGAGAACTAGTTTTTCTTTTTCCGTTTTTTCTCCTTATCGTAAGGAAATTTTCTTGAGGCTGCCTTCATCATTTTGTCAATGAGCTCATCCGTGTTTTTGCCTGTTTTTTTGGTAATAATCTTTTCGTATTTCCACAAGAGTTTTCCGGTGGAACCGTCGCTTATTTTAATCCCGATTCTCCCATAATTTGTCTTTCCCCTAAAATAGTCCAAGAGGTTAAAATCAGTCGAAACCCCCTTGGATAAAAGTACATTTAAGTCCAAACTGCCATTGATTATCCCATCGACCCCAAGGATATTGGAAAGCTCCTTTACCGTGCGGATATCAATATTCTCATAAGAAATACCGTTTTTAGTAAGCAGGGCATTGGTTTCTTCCACATTTTGGAACTCGACATTGAACTTCTTTCTTTTTTTTCTACGGGAAAAATAAGTCTCCAAAGCATCCTGTACGGCATATCCTTCTTTTTGGGCCAGTTCCTTGAGTTCTTCTTTTGAAATGTTCTGTTCCAAATCCAGTTGGGCAATGAAAGGAACTATGGCAAGGACCTCGTGCACCTCAGAAAGCTCATCAAAACGATTGCTTTCAAAAATGTCCTTTTGTGTATTGCCAAGAAACCAACATAGAAAAACAGATAGGACCAGTAGTTTTTTAACCATAATGTCTAAAATCTCATATGCAATTTTAAGTTCAATAAACGCGGGGTCAAAAAATTAGGGACTGCAAATTGCCTTTGGGAATCCACATCCCTAACCCAAGTATTCGTAATGGAATTTTGATTGTTAAAAGCATTGAAAATTTCAAGACCTATGTCCAACTCCTTAAAATTGTTTAACCAATGTCCTTTTTTAAAAACACTGGTTCTATCGGCAAAAATATAGGAAATGCCCAAATCGGCCCTCCTATAATCTCTTAATCTATTCTGAAATTCATAAGGGTCGGCATTGTTGGGTGACCCTCCGGGAACCCCCGTATTGTACACCAAGTTCACATAAAGTTTCATATTGGGAATCGTGGGCATGTAATCCTGGAACAATATGCCAAGCTTTAATCGTTGATCGGTAGGTCTTGAGATATATCCCCTGTCGTCAATATTCTCTTTGGTTTCCAAATAACCCAGACTTAACCAGGATTCAGCCCCTGGAATAAGCGCGCCGTTCAATCGAAAATCAAACCCATAGGCATATGCCTTTGAAATGTTATCCGCACGATACCGTATTCTTACGTCTTCGATGGTGTATGTGTTTACGTTGTCCAGTTTTTTATAATACCCCTCACTGATAAGGGTAAAAGGCCGGTCAAACAAAGAAAAACTATACTCATTCCCAGCTACAATGTGCACAGACTTTTGAGCTTCCACGTTGGGATTTACCTGCCCTTGAATATTTCGTAATTCCCTATAAAATGGAGGTTGTTGGTAACTTCCAACGGCCAATCTAAAAAGCACATCATTTTTCCAGCCGGGTTTGATGGCAAATTGCGCCCTTGGACTTATTAAAAACTGTTGATTGCTTTCAAATCCTTCCCCAGATAAACGCCAATGCTGGGCCCTTATGCCCAAATTGTAATAAATGGTATGCTTGCCCCATTGGGCCTGCTGATCAAATTGAAAGAAACCTGAAAGACGATCTGTCTTTACAAAGTTGGTGGCCCTGACACTTTCAAATGGTAGTATCGGGGCTTCAAAAGGTTCTTCGGGTTCATTGTTGATGAATTCCCCGTTTGGGGGTCGAATCAAAAACCCGGCCGAATCCAGGAATTCTGCTTCATTCAATCGATCTCTGATATCCTCGTGTGAATAGCGAACCCCATACTCCCAAATGGAATTTCCTTTTTTCAGCACCCCTTTATGTGAAAGATTGAAAATCAAGGCATCCAACTGGTTGCGTGCCCTGTTAAACTGTGAGCCTACCCCGCGACTTTCGGTCACCTCTCCAAGGTTTTCACTTCCTAAATTGGTTTCCACCTCACCCAATTCATAGGCTGCAATGAGATCGGTAAATTCTTCTTCCAGGGCATGGTATATGGATGAGGTAAAGCTGAGCTTTAGATCGTTATTCACCAATATATCAGCTTTGAGTGCGCCTAGTTGGGTTTCGTACCTATTTTGTTCCTGACCTTCATAAAAGACCACCAAGGCCCGAGGTTCTGAAATGGTACCAAAATTGGTTTGCCTGGCAATGGGTTCATTTTCGTACTTGTTTATCGCAAGGTTTCCTAAAAAACTCAACTTAAAATTTTCGGTAAGCTGTTTCGTTAAAAAGGTTTGGGCATCAAAAAAAATGGGTACTACATTGGTTTCCGTCTGCTGGCTATTGATTAAAAGTGAATTGTTGCGGTACCTAACTCCTGTTAAGGTGGTGAAATCCTTTTTTTTTGATATGGTTTCCAGTGTGGTACTTGCCCCAAGAAAACTGCCCTCCGCTTCAATGGAGAAAGATGTAGGTATTTTATAGGTAATATCAAGTACTGATGAAAGTTTATCCCCATATTTAGCTTGAAACCCCCCCGCTGAAAAATCCACATTCTCAACCATACTGCTATTTACAAAACTGAACCCCTCCTGTTGGGCAGATCGTATTAAAAAAGGCCGGTAAACCTCAATACCATTGACGTATACCAGATTTTCATCAAAATTTCCGCCCCGAACGTTATATTGCGTACTCAATTCATTGTTGAAAGAGACGCCTGGAAGTAATTTCAATAGGTTCTCCACTCCTGCATTTACACCAGGAATTTTCCGCACGACTTCCGGTGGAATCGTGGTTACACCTCGGACGTTTCTCCTCCCCGTGGGACGTACTTCCACTTCGGCAATCTGAATGTTTTTTGTGGCCATTATGGGATTGAACTCGAAGGTTTCATTCGTATTTAGGATGATATCTTTTAGAACTACATCCTCATGACCAATGTGGGAAAAAGTAATGGTTGCGGTTTTGTCCGCAATAAGTTCTAGAAGGTAAAAGCCGTTGGTGTCCGTGGTTGTTCCCCTGCCATCCGATGAAATATTGACATCGGGTAATGGCCGTTGTTGTTCATCCAAGACATATCCAGAAATTACGGCGGTTTGCCCAAATGATGGTTTGGCCAGGCTCAACACAATCAGCACAAATATGGCCCAGACGCTATTTTCTATAGAAAGTTTCCTCAAAAGTGGTGGTATTGCCTACGTTATCGGTAACGACCACCTTAAGGTTGCATTGCGTATCCTCTACAATTTTATCATCAAAATTATAGGTGATGGTTCGTTTTTTGGGTTCGTATTCCATCAAAATCCATTTTCCATTGAGATACGCATTGTATGAATTTATTCCACTTAGGTCGTCCGAAATGGTCAAACTTAGGTATCGATAATTGTTGAGCCATTTTCCTGCCTTGAAATTCCTTGGATCTATCTTTGGGGGTACCGAATCTATGGCCAATAGGTACTTACCCAAGTTTCTTGTTTTGGTGGTGAAGGTATTTCCCCTTTTGTAGGTTCTGGAATAGTTAGGTTCCAAATCATCATTTAAATGGGCGATGAACAGTTGTTTTTTCTTCTCAGCACTGTATTTGGATACATCAAACGTAATGGTGAAGTTTCGATGGGCAGCAATCCAATCATGATGAATTGAGATGGTATCCGCACCCTCTTTGAGTTTAATGTAAAAATCTTGATAAAAAGTGCTTTCTGGAAAATAAACCTTTGCCATTCCAAGGTCAAAGCTATTTGGAACGGAAGCTTTTAAAAAAGTACTGCTACTGTCCACCTTTTTTGGAAGTAGGATTTTTTCCTTTTTGCCCTCAACGGGAATGATTATCTTGGTTTGGTTGTCTTCGATGTCCTTAATGAGCAACTCCACGTTATAGTCCAGCCCCTCCTGGACCACTATTTTACCATCCAAATAAAGCTGATTGTAGATGCTGAGCTTATTGTAAGGTTCCTTAAATACTTTTTGGATGCGTTGACGGTATTTTTTAAAATGGGGATAGTCGATTAGGGTATTGATATATCGAGTCTCCGCAAATGAAAAGGTCTCAAAATCATAACTGGTATGGACCTTGCCATTTACCTTTTGGGTAACTGAGTACACCCCATTTTTATTGGCAGCCATATCTTGACGGTCAAAACCATTAAACCCAAATCCTATGGTTCCCAGTGCCATGACTTTGTCCGCCAGAAAGGAGCCATCGGTTTGTCTTGTGAAATTTAGTTGAATTTTTTCCCCACTTTGGTTGATGTGACTCCCTTCTGATAAGGGATAACCAAAAAGACCGACCAAGTCTGGATTTGTCGCATCCCGGACTTCAAGTCCATAGAGTAGGGGATTTGTTGGTTTTTCGGTGACACTATTCCTGATTTCAAAATGCAAATGGGGTCCTGAAGAGCCCCCCGTATTGCCCGTATAGGCGATAATATCCCCTTTTTTTACCTCTAACTCACCAAACTCCGGAAATACCTCCACTTCGTATCGCCTTTTTTTATACTGCGTCGTTTTGATGTATTCCTGAATTTTAGGACCATACTTTTGAAGGTGCGCGTATACCGAAGTAAATCCATTGGGGTGGGCTACATAGAGTGCTTTGCCATAACCATAAAGCGAAACCTTGACACGTGTTACGGTACCATCAGCAATGGCATAAACCGGTAATCCTTGGCGTTGTTGTGTTTTAATGTCGATGCCACCGTGGAAGTGGTTGGACCTCAACTCACCGAAAGTACCGGAAAGAACAAGGGGAATATCCAATGGGGGCCTAAATGTATTTTGAGGATATTGATTCTGACCGACCAAAACGAAAAAGATCAAAAAGAAAACGCAGGTCAATGCAATGCGCGTCATGAAGTACTTATTTGCTTTCAAAAGTAACCAATAGCCAACAATCTCAAAACCAATGCCAAGTTGTGTTTTGCTATTCGTCTTTGGAAGAATACGCTAAAAAAATTGCTTGGTTGGTCTGTGTTCGTTAACTTTGTTTGCATACGCATTGCAATTTGCACATGGGTGAACTTATTGAAATTGTAGATTCTCTGGAGAATAAGGTGAGTAAGCTCTTGCACCGATTGGAGGTACTTAACCAAGCCAATGCAAAGTTAAGGAAAGAGTTGGATGACCAAATGGAATCCCATAAGCAGAGCAAGGAAGCCCTTGAGGAGTGGAAAGAAAAATACGACTCCTTAAAATTAGCAAGTTCAATGCTGGGTGGTAATACAAATAAAACAAAAGCGAAGCTCAAGATAAACACCTTAATACGGGAATTGGACAGTTGTATAGCCCAACTTGCCGAATAAGGTTGAAAAATGGAAGAAAAGCTCAAAATAAAGCTTTCGATAGCGGATAGGGTGTATCCCTTGACCATTGATCCCAAGCAAGAGGAGGGGTTACGAAAGGCGGCCAAAAATATTGATAATTTGGCCAAAAAATTCGAGCAGAATTATGCAGTACGTGACAAACAGGATGTTTTGGCCATGTGCGCGTTACAATTTGCTTCCAAAATTGTGCAAAGCGATATAAATGAATCTGAAAGTATCAAAGAGGCCAAAGAAAGATTAAAGTCCTTGGAGGATTCGATACATGCCCATTTAGGCACGGAATAAGTTCTTTAAAATATAATTGTTACTGCCCACATTGGTACCAATTTTTTGACAAACTCAACATTATTACAATTAAAAAGGGTGAGTTTAGGTTGTAAAAGCAGGCCTTACCAGTATAAGGATTCTTGAGCAGCTTGGTAGCCCTAAACCTGTTATTAGGAGTTTGTACAAAACTTCCGCCAATGTGGGTTTTTTTTTAACCAAACTCATGAAAATGGATAACACCTTTATACTCATTATAGTAGCTATTGTTGGTTTGATTGTAGGTTTTGCCATTGCCAAGATGATGGAGAAGGGTAAGGCGGCGAAGACTATTGGCAATGCAAAAAAAGAAGCATCCAATATTATAAAAGAAGCGAAAAAGGAGGGGGAGAATATTAAAAAAGACAAGATTTTTCAGGCCAAGGAAAAGTTTTTGGAACTCAAGGCCGAGCACGAAAAAGTGATTATAGGTAAGGATAAGAAAATCGCTGAGGCCGAAAAGCGAACTAGGGACAAGGAATCCCAAATTGGTAATGAACTTTCAAAGAATAAACGTCTTAATGACCAGTTGGAGGCCTCGATTAAGGAAAACGAGTATAAGAGTGAAATACTGGACAAAAAGAAGTTCGAAGTAGAGAAACTCCATAAAAGTCAGGTACAACAATTAGAGGTCATTTCGGGACTTTCTGCAGAGGATGCCAAAAGCCAATTATTGGAATCTTTAAAGGAAACGGCTAAGACTGATGCGATGGCGTATTTACAGAGCACCTTGGAGGAGGCCAAGTTAACTGCTCAGCAAGAGGCGCGCAAAATAGTTATTAATACCATCCAGCGTATTGGTACCGAAGAAGCCGTTGAAAACTGTGTCTCGGTATTTAATTTGGAATCGGACGATGTTAAGGGAAGGATTATAGGTCGTGAAGGTCGTAACATTCGTGCCATTGAAGCGGCCACGGGAGTTGAAATTATAGTGGATGATACACCTGAGGCCATTATTCTTTCTTGCTTTGATTCGGTTAGGCGGGAGGTAGCCCGGTTATCCCTTCATCGTTTGGTGACCGATGGTCGAATCCATCCAGCCCGTATAGAAGAAATTGTCAAAAAGACGGAAAAACAAATCAATGAAGAAATTGTTGAAATTGGAAAACGTACGGTCATTGATTTGGGCATCCACGGCCTTCACCCGGAGTTGATCAAGGCCGTTGGACGAATGAAATATCGTTCTTCCTATGGACAAAATCTGTTACAGCACTCTAGGGAGGTGGCCAAACTCTGTGGCGTTATGGCAGCGGAGCTTGGATTGAACCCTAAACTTGCCAAGCGGGCAGGGTTACTGCATGATATAGGAAAAGTACCCAATTCAGAGACTGAAGTGGAAACCCCCCATGCCATTTTAGGAATGCAATGGGCGCAAAAGTTTGGTGAGAAAAAGGAAGTGTGCAATGCCATCGGGGCCCACCATGATGAGATTGAAATGACCAATTTAATTTCCCCGGTCGTTCAAGTGTGTGATGCCATTAGTGGTGCGAGACCGGGCGCTCGAAGACAGGTGCTTGATTCGTACATTAAGAGACTAAAGGATTTGGAAGACGTTGCCTTTGGGTTCAATGGTGTTCAAAAAGCGTATGCCATTCAGGCAGGACGGGAATTGCGGGTTATTGTGGAAAGTGAAAAAGTAAATGATGACCAAGCTGCTGAGCTGTCTTTCAATATTTCCCAAAAAATACAAACGGATATGACGTATCCTGGGCAAGTTAAGGTCACTGTGATACGAGAGACCAGAGCAGTAAACGTAGCAAAGTAGATGCTGTTTTCACGTAATTGATTTGCTAATATGAACCACAGGTTGAATATTGACATATCACCTAAAATTTTTGCGCATGGGGGCCAAATCCCTTTTTATAGTAGTATAGTTCGTCAAAGTAAAAGCACTTAATTGTTGCGTAGGGCTTGGGTTCTTCCGGTGTTCTCCCATGAATATCCTGGTCAATGGAATACGATTTTAAAAGTTTGCCGAACAAATCGCCCACCACGGGCGTATGCATTTTAGAATAATAATCCATACCAAGGTGTTGCCTTATTCGTTGGGATTAAGGATCATCACTTTGATTTTTCCGGAATCTAAGTTCTTTGGTTTTAAAAATGCAGTCTTTTTCCAACAACTGGCGGGCAAAATAAAAGCTCAAAATAGTAATTTTTTACATGATCATTCACTGATTTGTGGATTTGAAGTTAATGAAGTAACTGACATTGAATTACAATTCAGCGGTAGTTGTACATCCTCATTTTACCAATAAGTTTTCAAGCTCCTCCAGTGATTTACCTTTTGTTTCCGGGATACTTTGGATGACGAAGATAAGTCCAGCAAAAGCAAAAAGGCCATAGATTAAAAAGGTCCATGAGCTTCCAATAGTGGATAGCTCCCAAGGAAATAAAAACTGGACCCCGGCGGAAACCGCGGAATTTACAAAACCCACAAATGATATGGCAATGCCCCTTATTTTAAGCGGAAAGAGTTCAGAAAACAAGACCCACATCACAGGTCCCAGGGAAATTGCAAAACAAGCTACAAAACCAATAATTCCTATGAGTATCATAGAAGGATTCATCTTAATGGCCGCAGTTATCAATTCCGATTCATGTTTTTTGGCCTTTTCCACTCCTAGTAAAGATTTAAGCTCATTTTTATAGGCAACATCGTTCTCAAAGGACTTTCCTAGAAGCACCGAAAGTTCTCCCCTTAGTTCCACATTTTCAATCTTATCCAGGTTTTTCGGAGATAGGGAATAAGTTGCGGAATGAAATCCGTAAGCCAAAAGCATCATGAACAACCCTATACCTGCAACCCCAAAAGCCAATAGTGGTTTGCGACCTAACCTATCGATAAAAATCATGGCCAAAATGGTAAATACCAAATTGGTGACTCCGACCAGAATGGCTTGAATAAACGAGGCATCCGTTCCGATACCCGACTGTTCAAAGATCATAGGCGCATAAAAGAACACCGAATTGATTCCGGTAATCTGCTGCAATACGGCAACTACCAAACCAATGGTAATCACCAATCGAAGAGCTGGTTTGAACAGTTCCATTAGGGTGGCCTTTTTTTTGTTTTTATCCCTTTTTAAAGAGGACTGAACTGCCAACAAATCCCTTTTGGCTTGCTCATTGGAACCAAATTTTTTGAGCACTTCAAGAGACTCATCCAGCATTCCTTTCATGATCAGCCATCTTGGGCTACGTGGGACTGCATAAAGACCAAAAAAGTAGAATACCGCTGGAAGAGCTTCCACTCCCAACATCCATCGCCAGTTGTTTTCCTGAATACCAAAATAGCGCACCCAATTCGCATTGGAATCGCCCAATGATAAAATAAAATAGTTACTGAAAAAAGCGATGGTGATGCCCAATACAATATTCAACTGATTGAATGAAACCAGTTTCCCTCTTTGTTCAGGCGGAGCAATTTCCGCAATATACATCGGAGCGAGTATAAGGGACGCTCCAACCCCAATACCCCCCAGCATCCTAAAAATCAAAAACGATAAGAAGTTGGGTGCCAAGGCTGAACCTATCGCAGAAACTGTAAAAACAATAGCGCAGGCCTTTAGGATAATCCTCCTACCAAATTTGTCACTCAAAGGTCCGGAAACCATCATGGCCAACGCTGCGACAATGGTCAAGGAACTAACAGAAAACCCGAGTTCCAAATCCGTAAGGTTAAAATCAATTTGAACGAATTTGTTCACTCCTGAAATTACTGAGGCATCAAACCCCATCAAGAATCCTCCCAAAGCCACTATTAAAGCGATGCGAGTAGTGAAGAGTGCTTTTTTGGTCATTGTTTATTTTGATGATATGCAAATAATTGAATATAGTTCGTAAAGTGCTTTTCAGAACTGAAGACATATCTTAAAATTCGACTTGTCCATATGCTCTTAAATACCTACGGTCTGTCTAAAAATAACGGAAACTCCTTGTATGGACAAGGGATTATCGCGAGGCTTTGTCAAATCCAATGAGTAAACCTACTACGGCATTATAACTCTGTATGCCACGTTCTTGGTTATTCGCTTTTAGAAAAGCATTGAACATGGCCTTAAAAATAGGTTCCGTGGGATTTTCATACTGCCGCCAAAATCGGTTGAGTTCCGCATAGTTTTCCTTAACCCCCGGCCGAAGTTTTTCAAAAACAGCTTGAAAGGCCTTTTCATCCCTTCGCCTTAAGTCAGAAAGGCAATACGCTAGGCCATGGGATTGTGCCGCATATTGAAAATAAGGATCGGGATTGGCAGCGGTAACAAACAAACCTATAAAATTCGTGGAATCTTCAGAAGAGTACCCTATTTGATGTCCTACCTCGTGTCCGCTAATGGAAGGCAATCGAACTGCCGGAATCCTATTATTCACCTGCGCTTCATTGGTAAAGGGGTTAATATACCCACCATACCCCATATAAGTCAACGGAAGGGAATACAAGGAGGATTTTAGGCTTGGCCGTTGGTATTCAAATAAGGGAAACACCTTTGTGGCACTTTTATAACTTTCTAGGGTCTTATCATAAATCTCTTGGGTAGTATACGGGATTTGTATTGACTTTAAGCTGTCAGACTCCAGGTGTATATGTAGCCTATTGGTGGTTTCTGCTATTTTAAAAGTAAAATTGAGCAAATCCTCTTTGGTATATTCCACGCCAAAATTCAATTTTTCATTAATGGGCAATCGATAATAGTTCATACCCCATAGCAAGTGAAAAATAAAGTAAGCAATGGATAAAACACATCCAATATCCAAGATAAAATGTTTGGGTCGTTTCCATAGCGTCTTACCATATAAATAGAGATAACGTAGTGCGCCAAAAGCCAACAATGTGTAAAAGATGTCACCCATGGAAAAGGGAATCCAGCCAAACAGGAATCGTAAAAATTGGGCAATGTATGGATAAATTCCCTCGGAATAATATTTTTCCACCCATTCCGGTTGTGTCCCCAAGAGCTTTACCAACAGAATTTGGGGAACCAGGGAAAAGGCTAGCCAGGTCTTTTGCTTATCATTCACAATTTTACCAATAACTAAAACATCCCTAGAAAAGCAAACCTTTTAGGGATGTTCCTATTCACTTCTTAACTCTCCTATTATTGTGTAATTCTCATGAGTTCCATATCAAAAACCAAAGTGGAACCTCCTGGGATGGGGCCGTAATCCCTATCTCCGTAGCCTAGATGAGGAGGAATGAACACCCTGATTTTATCGCCAACTTTCATGGTCAACAGCCCTTCACGGAAGCCGGCGGCCACTTGAGCTTCAGGACTATACATCGTAGGGTATGGGGTATACCCCCCTTGGTCCCGCCTTCCTGGATTGACCTTTTCAAACTTTTCGGCAACTTCCAAAATGCTGGTATCAAAAAGTTCGCCATCAGCCATCAGCCAACCTGAATAATTGACCAAAACCCTTTGACCAATTTTAGGTTGTTCCCCATTGCCTTCTTTCAATCTTAGGATTTTAAGCCCAGATTCGGTGGTTTCGGCACTATCAATATCCGATTGAAATTCAAAAACCAAATCCTCCTTGAGCTTCTTCATAGCAGCGATGTTCTTTTCTTCCTCTTCAAAATACCCGTTCATAATTTCTATGGCATCGAACTTTTTCGCCTCCTTGCCATTCCTTATGATTTCTACCTTGTTCATTATTACATCAACCTCGGGTTTATCTTGGGGAACGGTTTTTACATCAGCAATGCTGTCTACCACTTCCAATCCTTTGACCACTTCACCAAATACCGAGTGCTTGCCATCCAGCCAAGGTGTTGGTTTGTGGGTGATAAAAAATTGGCTGCCGTTTGTCTTTGGTCCCGAATTGGCCATGGAAAGCAATCCTTTTCCAGCGTGTCTTAAGGTATCCACAAACTCATCCTTGAATTTATAACCAGGGTTTCCCCTTCCCGTACCATCGGGACATCCGCCCTGTAGCATAAAATCTTTGATTACCCTGTGAAAAATTAGTCCGTCATAATACTTTTTGTCCTTGAATTTTTCTTCGACGAATGGACTGTTCCCTTCCGCGAGGGAAACAAAATTTGCTACGGTAACAGGTGTAGCACTATGATATAGTTTAACTACGATATCTCCTTTTGTGGTCTGAATGTCTGCAAAGATTCCCTCACCTAAATCCCCGTATTTGCCTGCTTTACATCCCGTTAAAAGAATGATTAAGGCACTTAACCCATAGATTGTTTTTTTCATCCATTATAATTTAATGTTACTACTGTCCTTTTTTATTTCTAGAATTTTTACACTTGATTTGATAGGGATATTGGGACCGATTTTATTATTATCCCCTTTGTATCCATATGCCTGACCCGAAGGAAAAACAAACGTTGCTTTTTCACCCTTCTGCAACAGCTTTATACCATTCCGCAATCCTGGAAAAAGCTGGGATTTGTCCACAGCGTGCTGTACTGAACCAATATCGTCCACCTTATATATGGTGTCTCCTTGAAGTGACATGATATTGTACGTTAACAAAAGTATATCATTGGTTTTGGGCAGGTATTTCAAGCTATCTTTTTTGATTTCATAGGTATACCAAAAGCCATTGGTGCTGGGCAAGTATTTCTTTAAACTGTCCTTTTTTATCAGTCCTTGAATGACCTTCGTTTCCACCTCGAGAATTCTTTTGCTCCTTTGCACGGACGCTTTAAAAAAGCTACCTGACTTAACTTGAACAGGTTTTCTGGGTTCTGGTTCGCCACAAGCAACCACAATCAGTAATGAAAGTAAGGGCAATGGGAACTTTCTCATGATGGCAATTGATTTTGATACTTCTTCAGAAGTGATGTGAACCGTTCTACGGTTTCCTTCAATGAGGTGGTACTCCTTCCTCCAGCGGCATTGGTATGTCCGCCACCATCAAAATGGGTTCTGGCAAATTCATTCACCGAAAAGTCGCCGACTGAACGGAAGGATATTTTTATGATTCCCTCTTCTTGGTTCTCGATGAAAATAGCGGCAAATATGATGTCTTCCAAGGTAAGACCGTAGTTTACAAATCCCTCGGTATCTCCCTTACTAAAATTATGTTGGTCCAACTCCTTTTGTGAAAGGGTAATGTATGCTGTTTTGTACTCGTTCAAAATGACCAAATTGTTCAAGGCGATACCTAAAAGATGCAATCGAGCAGGAGAGTTGGTGTCAAAAACCTGTTGGTGAATCTGCATGTTTTGGGCACCTTTATCGATTAATTCGGCGACCACCCTATGGGTTCTGCTCGTGGTTGACGAAAATTTAAAGGAGCCGGTGTCGGTCAAGATTCCGGTATAAAGGCAAGTGGCTATCTGCGGGGTTATGGATGTAGCTTCACCAAACGCCTCCATGACGGTGTACACCATTTCACAAGTGGAACTCATGGAAACATCAGAATAGGTGACCAGGGAATAATCACTTGGCTGTTGGTGATGATCGATCATAATGAACGGCGCTTGTGATGATTCCAACATTTTTTCCATTTGTCCAGTTCTAGAGAGGTGATTAAAATCCAAAGTAAAGATTAAATCGGCTTTTTGCATAAACTCAATGGATTGCGAATTCTGCCTTTCAAAATTCAAGATGGTTTCATTTCCAGGCATCCATTTCAGGAATTTAGGATAGTCATTGGGGACAATGACCTGTGAGGTTTTGCCTAAGGCCCTTAAAAAATGGAATAATCCCAAAGAGGAACCAATAGCATCGCCATCAGGATTTTTATGGGGTACAATGAGGATATTATTGGATTGCGCGAGCA
>JBCDBE010000095.1:0-13163 GCA_039184365.1 Bacteroidota bacterium
TAAAATTGAATCTTTGCTCTACTTTTCTTTCTAAGTATTGTTTAAAAAGGTTTTTAATTTGCTCAAGCTCTTCATTAAGAACAAAAACTTGATTTTTTTTGCATTATTATCAATTGAGGTTTGAAACAAAATCCTTTTTAAGGCTTGATAGTATTCACTTTCTATGTCCACCCAATTTGCGATAGACTTAAGACTTATTTTTTTAAAGAATTGGTTTTTGAACTCAAAAACGGTAATAACATCTCCCCATTGGTTCGGAGTGGTTATTTTCACAGCATTTTTACTATATCTATACTTGTATCGCTTTGATTGATGATTGAAATTTTCTAGTAGAACTTTGAAATCTTCATGTCCTTTATCAATTAAGCCTATGTATTCTGGATTTACATATACTAACCTCTTAGTTAGTTCGTCTTCAAAAGTATTTATAAGATTAGACCAAAAATTATTCATAAAATGAGGATAAGAAGTGGGCAAACCATGTGCTAAATCAAAACCATTGCCAACTATTACCAGTTTGTTCATGACTTAAAGATAACCGAAAAATGATGGGATTTCTCAGTCGCTTTGCTTCTTCGAAATGACATTAACCAGCGCAAAAATGAACAAAGCAGGCAAGACCCACCCCATATGAAATTCGCTCAATGGAATCCATTTTGAAAATTCCGTGCTAAATGCTTCTTGGCCCACACTTGCCAAAAAATCAGGGATACTGAATAGGATGGTAACGGCCACTATCCAATGAAATACGTTTTTTGACGCCCATTTTTCGGGTAGTAGATTCAATAAGATCAATACAATGGTTATCGGATACATGAACATTAAAGCCGGTAGTGCCACAGCGATAATGTAAGCTACATTGAATTGGCCCATGACCACTCCCAGAACACATCCAATAATGGCGGCAATCACGTAGGCCCTTCTGGATTCATTGAACCGGCCTTTCACAAAATCAGCTGTTCCCGTAACAATCCCAACGGCAGTGGTAAAGCAGGCCAAGCTTACCAAAAGACTTAGAAAGAGACGGGCAGAACGCCCCAAGGTTTTAAGGCTAATACCATTGAGCAATTCCGTTCTGGAAATGGCATTATCAAATTCCCCTTGCATCAAAGCTCCGGTCAAAATCAGTCCGGCATAGACTAAAAACAGCCCTAAACCCGCATATATTCCGGCAGTACCAATCAAGCTTCTTTTGGCTTCAAAATCCAACTCTTTGTGTTTGAGGTTCACAGAAATAATAATAACCCCTCCAACTACTACGGCACCAATGGCATCAAAAGTTTGGTAGCCTTCCAGAATAGCATGTGAGAAAGGATTGGTGAATTCCGAAGCTGAAAAAGAAAACTCAAATCCAGTTAGTGTAATACCAATTATGGTTAAAAGAATAAGGAGAATTCCCGGGGTCAAAAGTTTTCCGATGAGGTTCAAAATTCTGGAACGATTGACTACGAAAAGGAAAACCAAGAAAAAATAAATGGAACTGGTGAGCCATGAAGCGGATTCAAAAAGAGGCAATATGGCCATTTCGTGCGCAACTGATGCCGTTCTAGGGGAGGGAAGGCTTATGGAAACCGCATAAATTAAGTAACAATAGACCAAGCTAAACGTAGGGGATACTTTTTTGGCAATATCAAATAAAGTACCCTGCAGCCTGGCATGGGCCAGAATTCCTAAAATGGGGATGATTACAGCAGAAATAGCAAAGCCCAGCGTGACCCATATCCAAGTATCTCCGGCCATAAATCCCAAATGTGGCGGTAGGATGAGGTTTCCAGCACCAAAAAAGAGCGAGAAAAGTGCAAAAGCCACCACGAATATTTCTTTTCTTCGATTCATAAGTCAAACACAATAAAATATTACCATACAAGTAACGTCAAAGATTGGAAACAATTTAAAGATTGGCCATTCCTCTTTCTCCGTAGTAAGGTAAGGGTAATTTGTTCGTTTGTACCGAAAAGGCACAAATTGCCACATTTCTGAATGGAACGATTACTGTATTTCCGGGTTCAAAATTTAACAATCATATATCATGAAATATTAAATGAAGTCTTTTTTTGGTTAAAATTCTGACACTTTATGGGTATTTTTCGGTGCTATGAAGAATCTTGTCATATTTCTATTTGGATGCTTCTGCTTGGCAGTCCACTCGCAAAAGGACACTATTTTGGTAGACAGTAGGCCCGTACTCTTTGGATTGAGTTTTGACTATGGCTTTTTACTGAAACATTCAGAGTCCCTTCGACAAATAGATGACTCCTTTCCGTTTGGAGTTCGACTGGACGCAAGTAAACTTTTGCTGACCACAAAATCATGGGAGTTTTGCAATTGCTATCCCAGAGTTGGCGTCAGTCTTGCCTATTGGAATTGGGATAATGCCGAGGTTTTGGGAAGCGGTATCGTTCCCCTAGCCTATCTGGAACCCTATTTTCTCACACAAAAGCGGACCAACTTATTTGTTAGGATGGGTTTGGGGGGTGCCTATTTGACCAATCCCTTTGACGAAGTGACCAACCCAAAAAACCAATCCTACAGCACTACGATTGCTTTTTCCATTGTTTTGGGTGCGGGTCTGAATTACAGGCTAACGGACAAGCTAAATGTACGACTTGCTGCTAAGTACAGTCATATTTCCAATGGTGGTGTCCGTTCGCCCAATAAAGGCCTAAACCTCCCCACGGTAAGTTTGGGGATCAATACCAGTTTAGTGCCAATCAGCTATCCAAACCGGCCAAAAATTTCTAAGCGGGAGCCACCAAAACAAAAAACAAGACTTTCTTTGGTACATTTTTCAGGACTGAGTAATGCAACGGTCGGTGAGCGGGACAGATTTTACGTTTTTGGGTTTTCCGGCAACTACAGTAGGTGGATAGGAGGTAGAAGTGCACTTACTTTGGGCACGGAGTGGGCTTTTGATTTTTCTCGAAGAGAACAAATACGACTGGAAGGTGCGGATGCTAGGTTTCCCCAGGGTGCTCTATTGCTGGGCCATGAGTTCTGGTTGGGAAGAATAACCTTTAGTCAGCAGTTGGGTATCTACTACTTCAATCAACTCAGGACAACGGACGATGTATACCAACGCTACGGGTTGACCTACAGTTTTAATGAAAAGATCTTTGTTGGATTTAATCTTAAGGCCCACCGCCATGTGGCAGACTTTTTTGATCTGAGAATTGGCTATCGCTTTTACTAATTGACCGGGATCACAAACATAGTCTCCGATTAAATCAAATAAGCATTGGAACCTCAACTCTAAATAAAAGGTGGCTTCTTGTAATCCAAAGAATTTAAGAAAAATGAGGAAGTCAAAGCAAGTAATTCATTTTTAAAATGCATACATTTCAAATTATTTGTTAAAATGCATCATTTTTGTATATTGAGGTCGGTATCAGTTCATCGATTTTATTGAACAACTTGTCGATTGTATGCAATTCATCGAAAAAAGCAAAAAATCTGCAAGGGCCTCAAAATAAAGGAGAAAAAAGCAACGTTGCATTTTATGAAAACCAAACCCGCGTTTTAAACGTAATTGACATAATTAAGTTAAACTGATCATGCATTGCTCGGTCCCCAAATCGAATCATGCATTAAAACCGTTCAAAGCTTATGAGCAAAACCATTACCCCCGATGGCAATAAAGTTTCTGGTATCTTCTGCAATTTTTTCGGTCATCATTTTGTGGTTTCCAAGAAGGTGACCCAGCACATCAAAGAGTACAAGTGTGTGCACTGCGGCAAGCAGGTAACCACAGATGAACGCGGTAAACTTTCTCCGTTGACCCCAAAGTTGAAAGAAATCAACAATACGTTGGAAGACATGTACCAACGCCGCAACAGGGTTCGCGCCCAAGGAAAACCAACAAGAAAGCAAGTAGCATAAGCTTAACCAAAAGAATTCCAGCCCTGTGCTGTCAACGGAATTTTAGAGCCATTCCTGGAGATTAAGTGTGCGCCCTCATTTTTATGCGTCATGTGCCCCAAGACCGTAAGATTTGGATTGCCCTTGATTTTCGGGAATTTTTTTTGATCGACGGTGAACAGCAACTCATAATCCTCCCCTCCACTTAGGGCAATCATAGTACTGTCCATTTTAAACTCTTCCGAAGTTGAAATGACGGTTGGGTCCAAAGGAATTTTATCTTCATACAAATTACAACCCACATCGCTTTGATCGCATAAATGCAAAATTTCCGAAGAAAGTCCATCACTTATATCGATCATACTGGTGGGGTGCACTTCAAGTTTTTCCAAGAGTTCCACAATATCCTTTCGTGCCTCGGGTTTGAGCTGCCGCTCCACAATATAACTATAGGGTTCCAAATCCGGTTGGTTATTGGGGTCTATTTTAAATACCTCCTTTTCGCGTTCCAATACTTGTAATCCCAAATAGGCACCCCCTAGGTCACCGGTGACCACGAGGAGGTCATTTTCCTTGGTGCCCGTTCGCATCACCAATTTATCATCGGTAACTTGTCCAATTGCCGTAATACTAACAAGCATTCCTTTTGTTGAGGACGTGGTATCCCCACCAACCAAGTCAACACCATAGATCTGGCAGGCCAAAGCCACACCGGAATAGAATTCCTCAAGGGCTTCCAATGGAAAACGATTGGAAACGGCAATGGAAACTGTTATTTGGGTTGCCATGGCATTCATGGCATAGATGTCTGAAAGATTGACAATGACCGATTTATACCCCAAATGTTTTAGGGGCATATAGCTTAAATCAAAATGTACGCCCTCAATCAAAAGATCGGTAGAAACCACGGTTTTTTTGTCCGAAAGGTCCAGTACTGCCGCATCGTCCCCAATACCTTTTAAGGATGAAGGATGGGAGAGTTCAAAATCCTTGGTCAGATGTCTAATAAGCTCAAACTCCCCTAATTGGTCCAATGGTGTGCGCGATGCATTTTTATCTTCCAGCATTGGGCAAAAGTAATTCAATTCGCTAAAGTTGTATCTTTACTTCATACCAATTTGTTGCTATGAACAGAAGATTTATTTGGTTTTTGATGGTGTTGATATTTGGCTTTGTCATGGCGTGTGGGTCAGATGATAGTGATGATGCGGTCATGGTTGATGATGGTACGACCATGACAGATGATGATGCAGGTACGGATGAGGATATGGGAACCACTGACGATGCGCCCCTGCCCCCAACCATGGGGTTTAACCCTTGCCAAAATGGCATGGCCGGAGAATTCCCATGTGACGGGTATGACCTATTGGGAAGAATTCAACATTCCACCTTTTCTGCCGCTAGCGGAAATGATATTTGGGGGTGGACCGACAGTACCACGGGAAACGAGTATGCATTGGTTGGTCTGGACAATGGAACCGCTTTTGTGGATATTAGTGATACCGATAATCTTATTTATTTAGGAAAACTACCGACTGCAACCACTTCCAGTATTTGGAGGGATGTTAAAGTTTATGGAAATCATGCATTTATTGTTTCGGAAGCGAACAGTCACGGCATGCAGGTTTTTGATTTGACCCAATTGCGCAACGTATCCAGTCCACCTCAGACATTTTCTGCCGATGCTAGGTATACAGCAATTGGCAATGCACATAATGTGGTCATAAATGAAGAAATAGGATTTGCATATCCTGTAGGAACAGCACGAAACGATGCGTTCAGTGGTGGCGTTCATTTTGTTGATATCGGGAATCCGACTTCGCCGACCGGGGTTGGAGGTTATGGTACCAATGGCTATACCCATGATGCCCAAGTAGTAACCTATGCCGGACCTGATTCGGATTATTCCGGTCGTGAAATTTTTATTGGTGCCAATGAAGATTTTATTGCAATTGTGGACATTACCAATAAATCAGATCCTGTGGAAATTTCAACGCTGAATTATTCCCAACTAGGGTATACCCACCAAGGTTGGTTTACGGAAGACCAGCGTTATTTTTTGTTGGGGGATGAATTGGATGAGGTCCAGTTTGGATTCAATTCCAGGACACTTATTTTTGATTTTACCGATTTGGACAGTCCGCAATTCCATATGGAATATCTAGGGCCAACGGCAGCAATTGATCATAACGGATATGTGAAGGGGGATGAATTCTTCTTGGCAAATTATACGGCTGGCATGCGTGTCTTGGACATTGGGGCCATTGAAAGCAGAAGTGTTTCTGAAATAGCCTTTTTTGATACATTTCCCTCCAACAACGGGGCAAGTTTTGACGGCGTTTGGAGCGTATACCCCTATTTTGAGAGTGGTAAAATTGTCATAAATGATGGCAATACAGGATTTTTTGTGGTAAGAAAATCGGAATAAATTGTTGTTGACTATGAAAAGGGGACTATTTTTCTTCGCATTGGCTTTAGGTTTTTCCTGTTCGGACGATTCTTTTAAAGCAGAAGGAAACAATGAAGTTCCAGATGATTTTCAAAATGTGGCTTGGACCTTTAGTTTTGGAGGTACTGGGGACGACTCGGCACGTTCCCTGATACAAACCGATGATGGGGGCTATGCTATTTTAGGAATGACGAATAGCACGGATGGGGACTTGGCCATAAAAGCCTTACCCGTCAATGACTATTGGTTGGTTAAATTGACTGCCGATGGAAATTTAGACTGGCAAAAAACCTATGGCGGTAGCAAGGATGACCAAGGACAACAGATCATACAAACATCTGATGGAGGGTATGCGATTACCGGTTATGCCATGAGCGATGACGGTGATGGCAGCAATAATGAGGGATTTCATGACAATTGGATTTTAAGGCTGGATGCTTCTGGGAATATTCTTTGGGAAAGGAGCTTTGGTTTTTCCGGTCACGACCATTCCTATGACTTGGTGGAGACCGCTGATGGCGGATTTTTCTTCTCTGGTTTTTTGGATGTAACTTCTTCCAACGGTGAGGGTAGCACGGACAAAAATTCCCTGACCGCCCATGGAGTGGGAGAGTTTTGGGGCACTAAAATTGATGGTGATGGCAATTTGGAATGGCGTAAATTTTTTGGGGGAACCAATAACGACCGATCTTTTGGAGTAGTGAATGCCCATGATGGGGGGTATATTTTGACAGGGGCCTCCGAGAGTGATGATTTTGATATTACAAACCCCAAGGGCAGCTATGATTTTTGGGCAGTCAAGGTGGATAAAACCGGAAATTTTGTTTGGGAAAACTCTTATGGAGGAACGGGCATCGATCAGGCACAGGATATTTTTGCTACCCTTGATGGGGGTTATGTGATGGTAGGAAACACCTTTAGTTCCGACACCCAAGTGACCAAAAACCATGGGCAATCCGATGTTTGGCTGATTAAAATTGATGCTAATGGCCAATTGCTATGGCAGAAGAGTTTTGGAGGTACTGGTTTTGATGCGGCCCACAGTATACGCGGTACTTCTGATGGTGGATTGTTGATTTGTGGAAATTCCAAGAGCTTTGATGGGGACGTTGGTGAGAACTTTGGCGAAAACGATATCTGGATCTTTAAAACCGATGCTTCAGGGAATATGCAGTGGGAGAAATCTTTTGGAGGTTTGAGCTTGGATTTTGGCTATGACGCCATTGAAACCGACAATGGAACCATAATTTTGGTTGGCGAAACCACCAGTCAGGATTTTCCCGAAGTCGAGCCCAAAGGAGGTATTGATATGGTGGTTATTGGGTTCAATTAATAGGCATACTTCAATCTACTTTCAAGAACCTATAAAATTTAAAGATGTTCTCTATTTAGAAACGATAACTTGCGCACCAAAGTTTTGTTTAAGCTTTCCATAAAGAAAGTTTATCAAAACATACGTTATAATAATGTTAGAATTCCCCTGTTTATGTGACCTAAGAACTATATTTGAGGGCATTTTTGATTAAATCAAAGATAAAACATGATTAAAGTTTCAGAAAGCGCAAAAAGAAAGGTAGTTTCCCTAATGACCGAAGATGGATATAATGCGGAGAAAGACTATGTTCGGGTTGGGGTCAAGAGTGGGGGCTGCAGTGGACTATCCTACGAACTGAATTTTGATGACAAGACCATTGAAGGAGATAAGGTTTTTGAAGATAATGACGTTCGCATCGTTGTAGATAAGAAAAGTTTTCTCTATCTAGTGGGGATGACCCTGGAATATTCAGGAGGCTTGAATGGGAAAGGATTTGTTTTTAACAACCCCAATGCGCAACGCACTTGTGGTTGTGGCGAGAGTTTTTCACTATAAATAGGCAATATGGCTTACACGGAAGAAGAATTAAAAAAAGAACTGGAGACCAAAGAGTATGAGTACGGTTTCTATACGGATATAGAATCTGACACCCTTCCCAAAGGGCTCAATGAGGACATTGTCATTGCGATATCCAAGAAAAAAGAGGAGCCGGAATGGATGACCGAATGGCGTCTGGATGCTTTTCGTGAGTGGCAGAAAATGGAAGAGCCAGAATGGGCAAATGTAAACTACGAAAAACCGAATTTTCAGGATATTTCCTATTATTCAGCTCCCAACAAGAAGCCCAAGTACAACTCGTTGGATGAAGTTGACCCTGAACTTTTGGATACCTTCAAGAAATTGGGGATATCCCTGGATGAGCAAAAAAAATTGGCCGGCGTAGCAGTGGATGTTGTTATGGATTCTGTATCCGTGGCTACTACCTTTAAGGAAACTTTGGCTGAAAAAGGGATTATTTTCTGTTCCATATCCGAAGCCATAAAGGAACATCCAGAGTTGGTCAAAAAGTATATCGGTACCGTAGTCCCCAAAAAGGATAACTTTTATGCGGCCTTAAATTCAGCCGTTTTTTCTGATGGCAGTTTCTGTTATATCCCTAAAGGTGTGCGTTGCCCCATGGAACTTTCCACCTATTTCAGGATCAATGAAGCAGGTACAGGGCAATTTGAAAGAACCTTATTGATAGCTGATGAGGGGAGCTATGTAAGCTATTTGGAAGGGTGTACTGCCCCGATGCGTGATGAAAACCAACTGCATGCCGCTGTTGTGGAGTTAATTGCATTGGATGATGCCGAAATCAAATATTCTACGGTACAAAACTGGTTTCCTGGCGATAAGGAAGGAAAAGGGGGTGTCTTTAACTTTGTAACCAAACGTGGACTTTGCGAAAACAACGCCAAAATTTCATGGACCCAAGTGGAAACAGGTTCTGCGGTAACTTGGAAGTATCCTTCCTGTGTGTTGAAAGGAAACAATTCCATTGGGGAATTTTACTCCATTGCGGTGACCAATAACTTTCAACAGGCCGATACGGGAACCAAGATGATTCATATAGGGAATAACACCCGTAGCACTATAATTTCAAAAGGAATATCCGCGGGAAAATCCCAAAACAGTTATCGGGGATTGGTTAAGGTGAACAGTCGTGCCAAGAACGCGAGAAACTTTTCGCAATGTGATTCCTTGTTAATGGGTAATGCGTGTGGAGCCCACACCTTCCCCTACATCGAAGCGAAAAATAAGACCGCACAGATTGAACACGAGGCCACTACAAGTAAGATTGGTGAAGACCAAATATTCTATTGCAATCAAAGGGGTATTGATACTGAAAAGGCAATCGCTTTAATTGTTAATGGTTTTAGCAAAGAAGTACTGAATAAGTTGCCCATGGAGTTTGCCGTTGAGGCGCAAAAATTATTGGAAATCAGTCTGGAAGGGTCAGTAGGATAATCGGTTAGTAATAGCCCAAAACAAAACAAAAATAATTTAGGAAAAAGAATACAATGCTAAAGATCAAAGACTTACACGCAAGTATTGAAGACAAAAAAATATTGAAGGGCGTTAATCTGGAAGTGAATGCCGGAGAGGTACATGCCATCATGGGACCCAATGGCTCCGGAAAGAGTACCCTGGCCGCCGTGATTGCTGGAAAGGAGGAATTTGAAATAAAGAAAGGTAATATTGAACTGGAGGGTGAGGATTTAGAAGATTTGGCACCTGAAGAAAGGGCCCATGAGGGTATTTTTCTATCTTTTCAATATCCCGTTGAAATCCCAGGAGTTACCGTTACCAATTTTATAAAAACAGCAATCAATGCGTCCAGAAAGGCAAAAGTCTTGGAAGACATGCCCGCCAACGAGATGTTGAAAAAGATTCGTGAAAAATCGGAGATGTTGGATATTGACCGGAAGTTTCTGTCCAGATCATTGAACGAAGGTTTTTCCGGGGGCGAGAAAAAGCGGAACGAGATTTTTCAAATGGCCATGATGGAACCCAAGCTTGCCATTTTGGATGAAACGGACTCCGGCCTGGACATCGATGCCCTCCGTATTGTTGCCAATGGCGTCAATAAACTGAGAAACAGTGATAATGCCATTATTGTCATTACCCATTACCAAAGGTTATTGGAATACATTGTTCCAGATTTTGTTCACGTACTTCACGATGGAAAAATTGTAAAATCAGGTACCAAGGAATTGGCCTTGGAATTGGAAGCCAAGGGATACGATTGGATTAAACAAGAAACCCCAGTTTAAGTTTTAGGTTTAAAGTCTTTGGTTTCAGGTTATGGCTACTGTAAAATATTTTGAAGACCTAGAAATTTGGCAAGAAGCAAGGCGATTGTATAAATTAATTATTGCTATTTCCAAAACTACTGACCTTAAATCTGATTTCAAACTTAGAGACCAGATTAAAGCATCTTCGGGGTCGGTAATGGACAACATCGCCGAAGGCTTTGAAAGAGATGGGAACCGTGAGTTTATTCAATTTCTATCGATTTCCAGAGCATCGGCAGGCGAGGTTAGGTCACAGTTGTATCGGCTTTTTGATAGCGAGTACATATCCGAACACAAGTTGAACGATTTGGTTGAGGACTATAAATTGTTGAGTCGACGAATAGCCCACTTCTTAAACTATCTTAATAAAGAAGATTTTCGCGGCAATAAGTTCAAGAAAACATATTTGAACGAGGGCCACTTGAAACATCAAACAAAGTTTGAAGAGAAACAAGAAACAAAAGAATAATGGATTTAAAGGATAAACTAATTTCTTCTTTTATAGCATTCGAAGACAACATTAATGTCAATGACCCTGTGCATGACATCCGATCGGAGGCCATAAAGAATTTTGAGTTGAAAGGCTTTCCATCCAAAAGGGAAGAAGCTTGGAAGTACACCTCGTTGAACAGTCTGCAGAAAATCGATTTTAGCGTTTTTCCTAAGGAGGAGAAGGCACTGGAGTACAAAGACATTAAAAAGTACTTTCTCCACGAAATAGACACCTATAAAATTGTATTTATTGACGGTGTTTACAGTAGTTATCTGTCGGAAACGACCCATGATGGCGTGGATGTGTGCCTAATGAGCGCTGCCTTAACAAAACCGATGTACAGACAGGTTATCGAACTGTATTTCAATAAGGTGGCCAATACGCAGGAATCCTTGACCTCATTGAACACGGCCTTTAGTAAAGAAGGGGCATATATTTATATTCCAAAGAACAAAGCACCCCGCAAGCCGATTCAAATTTTGCATTTGGCTACAGGTAATGAGGCCTCTTTGATGCTACAGCCCCGAAATCTTATTATTGCTGAGGAAAATGCGGAATTGCAGGTCATTGAGCGGCACCAAAGCTTGACCTCCAATGAGGTTTTTACCAATTCCGTCACTGAAATCTTTGCGGCCAAGGATGCGCGCGTCGACTACTACAAGGTACAGAATGATAATGGGAACGCTTCATTGGTGGATAATACGTATATCGACCAAAAGGATAAGAGCGTGGTTCGCGTACATACGTTTTCCTTTGGGGGGAAATTGACAAGGAACAACCTCAATTTTTATCAAAACGGGGAGCATATTGACTCAACCATGAAAGGGGTCACCATTCTGGATGGAAAACAACATGTGGACCATTATACTTTAGTGCATCATGCCCAACCCAATTGTGAGAGCCACCAAGATTACAAGGGTATTTTTGATGAACGTTCCACAGGGGTTTTTAATGGAAAGATTTTGGTGGATAAAATTGCCCAAAAAACAGATGCTTTCCAGCAGAATAATAATGTGCTTATAAGCGATACGGCTACTGTAAATACAAAACCACAATTGGAAATCTTCGCCGATGATGTAAAATGTTCCCATGGTTGTACCATTGGTCAATTGGATGAAGAAGCGCTGTTCTATTTGCAATCGCGGGGTATTCCTAAAAAAGAGGCGGGTGCCCTATTGATGTATGCCTTTGCGAATAATGTTCTGGAAAGTGTGCGTATTCCTGAACTAAAAACCCGTATTACCCGAATAATAGCCAATAAATTGGGTGTTCAACTGGGGTTTGAACTGTAAACTATCGGGTTTTCCCCTTAGCCTTGGGTGAGGTTTGCACAGCAAAGTTAAAAGGTTTGCTTCCCTAAGTAGATTCTTAGCCACTTTCAGAACGACACAAATGACAGAAACCTTTTTGGATGTCCATAGCATAAGAAAAGACTTTCCCATACTAACCCGGGAGGTCAACGGTAAGCCACTGGTGTATTTTGATAATGCCGCAACCTCGCAAACCCCACAACAGGTAATCGATACCATTGGTCATTATTACCAAAACTACAATGCCAATATTCATAGGGGGGTACATTTCCTTTCCCAAGAGGCTACCAATGCTTATGAACAGGCACGGATAAAAATTCAAAAGCATTTTAATATCAGGGAATCCCATGAAGTGATTTTTACTTCGGGTACAACGGATGCGATAAATCTTGTGGCCAATGGATTTGGTTCATTTGTCAAAAAAGGGGATCAAGTTTTGGTTTCGGCCATGGAACATCATTCGAATATTGTGCCCTGGCAGATGCTTTGTGAACGTACAGGGGCGGAATTAAAAGTAATTCCCATGAATCAAAATGGAGAGTTGGTCATGGAAAACTATCATGAACTACTTTCTGAAAAAACGAAACTGGTATTTTGCAATCATGTTTCCAATGCCCTAGGGACCATAAATCCCATCAAGGAAATTGTTGACGCAGCACATGCCGTTGGAGCAGCGGTATTGGTTGATGGGGCACAAGCTGCTCCCCATATCAAAGCAGATATGCAAGTGCTTGATGTGGATTTTTACACGGTTTCGGCCCATAAAATGTACGGCCCGACCGGAGTAGGGGCACTTTATGGGAAAGAGGAATGGCTAAATAAACTACCACCCTATCAAGGGGGTGGCGAAATGATTGCCGAGGTTACATTTGAGAAAACAACTTACGCTGATTTGCCCCATAAA
>JBCDBE010000096.1:0-13122 GCA_039184365.1 Bacteroidota bacterium
ACCGAGGGCCGCTAAGTCCAACGCAATTCTGTAATGGCTCCAGGGCTGGTTTGAGTCGCCGTTTCCAACAATTAAAGCGCACGGGCTTCCGTTGGTATCCGTTGAAGTGCCAACGGCAGTATCCCCTCCAAGTCCAAAAGTCCCAGAAGGCAACACTAGTGATGGGTCTTCATTTATCAGGTCATCCGGACATGGCCCGCCATTGGAATCCGAAACCGTAATAAATATAGTATCGCTGTCGCTCTCACCTTGAGCATCTGTAACGGTCAAGGTAGCCGTGAAGGTTCCAATGGATTGATAGGTATGCATTGGCGTAATCAAATCGGAGGTAGCGGAACCATCTCCAAAGTCCCATAAGTAAGTCACAATTCCATTATCATCATTGGAATTAGAGGCATTGAAATCAACATTCAAAGGAACATTTCCAGAGGAGATGTTTGATGTGGCTACCGCAGTTGGAGGATTGTTCGGGAGGGAAGAAACTGTAATGGTTACAGTATCCGTGTCGGTCAATCCTATTTCATCCGTAACGGTCAATACCACATTGTAAACTCCAGTGGAAGTAAAAGTATGATTGGTATTGACATCAAAGGAATTTGCACTACCGTCACCAAAGTTCCACTCATATTGAACAATAGTATTGTTGTCATCCGAGGACGTATCCCCAAAAAATTCAACAAACAAGGCCACTTGACCTGAGGTAGGATTTGCTGTCGCTACAGCTATGGGCGGCTGATTACCATCGGTAACTGTAATATTGACTGTTGCTGTTGCTGTCAGACCACTTTCGTCTTCAATGGTATAAGTAAACGAATCTGGACCAAGATAATCCAAGTCGGGTGTATACGTTACAACGTCAGTTTCTTCATCTAAAATTGCCGTTCCATTTGTAGGGTCACTTACCGAAATGATATTCAAGGTTTCACCATTGGGTTCTGAATCATTCTCCAACAAATTTGTCAAATCTGTTGTGGTGTTTTGAGCTATCACAACGGTATCATCGACGGCCAGAGGTGGTTCGTTGATGGTAATGGTAAGAGAGGTATTGGCCGATAGATTATTGGAGTCGGTTCCTGAGATTTCAATTAGGAAGCTACCTTCGGTACCTACCGGAGGCGTTCCAGAAATAGTACCTGCCTGCGCATTAAATTGTATCCAGGAAGGTAAGGCCCCACTTTCATAACTCGCAGAATACTCAAGTACGTTACCAGCATAACCGATATCAAACACAGGTAAAAAGTCGACCGAAAAGTTTTCATTCTCTGTAACAACTACGGCATCCAAAGCACCTGCGGAAGGAACCGCTTGTGGCCGAATATTTATAAAATAGAAGGTGTTGTCATTATAATCACAGTTTGCAGACCCAGCTCCACAACCATCTCCAATGTAATCTTGAAGAACGATATATTCATTGGGTATAATATTGCCATTGTGATCAATCACCTTGTACACTCTTGCCCCAAGTAAATCGGGCCTGTCTCCATTAAGATTATTGCCACCTGTCGTTAAATAGTCGGCAATTGCAATTCTGAAAGGATCGGTAATCGTATTGGCCAATGCTGAATTAATGATTCCAGTACTAGGGGCCCTAGGTAACAATGTTTGGAACCATGCCGAACTATGCAAGAAATTAATTCCTGCCACCACAGCGGTTCCATTGACCTGAATAAATTTACCAGCAGCACTACCAGGGCCATGCAAGGCAGATATTTGAAGTCCAATAACAGGTTCGTTGGGATTGGCCTGTACAAACGCGTCTGCAAGGATTAAATCACCTTCATAGCCCGCATTGATATTATTTTCATCAGGGAAGTTTGAGCTTGGTCTAAGAGGATTGTTATTTGGCGGAGTAATGGTCCCTTGATCATTGACAATACTTCGCATACTGGTCTGGAATCCAAAAGCATCAAAAACCTCTTGTGCATTGATTTCGTTGTTACCCTGACTTTGAGGGGAGTACGCCGCATGCAAGACAGCTACACCTTCTAGGCCGTTATCCGCATTGGACACCACCGTAATGTCACCGGCAAAGGTACCTGTACCCCCGTTTGGAGTCTGACCCACAAACACCAATTCTACATCGGCGAAACTACCCGCCGGTATTGTTATGGGTAGCGTAGTGGGGGCCCCGGAAGCATTCGTTATGACCGCATCATAGTTGGTATCGTCAAAGTTGATTTCTGAAACTACCAAGCTGGACGTACCAGTACTGTTGATGCGCATAACGTTGGTGTCATGAACTTGTTCAGTAACCAAATTTGTTCCAATTCTATGGAACGTAAAGTAATCATCGGCGGGAAAACCTCTATCCGTACCAGGTACTTTGGTCATGTTTTCAATTGCCAGTAAGGCACCGGAAGACGGAGCTATGGTAAACTCAATCGTTTCTTCGGTAGTATTATCATTTCCATCTATTGCCCTAACAATCAAAACATGGTCAATTTCGGCACTTACCACGAAGTTTTCTGTGTATGGAGTGAAGTTTCCTCCATTCAATTGATATTCCAGGGTAGTAATATCACTTTCATTTTGGGATTCAGCACCAATGGTCACAGTTACAGGGCCAGTAAATGTATTTTGACCACTCGCCGGACCGTCCAACTCCACGGTGACCAGTGGAGGAAGATCTTCGACAGCGTTTGGAGTGATTTCAAGAGCTATGATCTTGGTGTTCGTGCCACCAAACGCATCAATGGTAAGCCTGCCGTCCGCAACATCAACGGTGGTACTAGCTGAAGAAAATCTGGTTGCTTCTCCTACTGCACCACTGGGTATGAATTTATCTATAATATTAATCCCTTCTACATTAATGGAATGCTGAGAGTCAATACTTGTTGGATCTCCCACTTGTACGTCCACCGTATAGTTACCATTGGGTACTTCTATTTCCCAAATCCCTTCCGTTGAATTTCCGTTACTACCTGCTGTATCTCCATATTGCATATGAATCAAGGTATTTTGAAGAATATCCAAACCGTTAATTTCGCGGTTTCTAGCATTGGCGGAAAGGTTCAAAGGAGTTAATCCATCCGTGGTCAACCATCCAAAAGTCAAGTTATTGGCCCTTGGTCCATAGCCTAATCCAGCATCTTGTTCGTATCCAGATGGGGGTGTGTCCTGGGCCCTGGAAAAGTTGACCCGAACAATATCGAAAGGACCAACCGGATCATCGCTGGCGGGTCTTACATTTCGTGCAATAACCACTACATCCTGATAATCAAAGCCGGAGACATGTTCTTCCGTAGCGATGATATACGCATTGGTTTCCCCTGGCACTTCATAAACCCTAATATGATGTGGGATGGCACCATTGAACGTATTTAGGGCATCTTCACTGAAAAGCTCCCTATTACCAAAGAAAGGCCATCTGTTGTAGAAGCCAAAGGATTGGATTCCTGGGTCAAATTGAAGCGCACCATTTACCGGAGGATTAAGTGTTTGTCCATTACTTGTAGGGGTATTATCTACGGTAAACAATTCATTTGTGGTGCTGGCATCGCCACTGGGATACCATCCAAAGGCCACTATTGGATTTGAACTGGTTGGACCATAAACACTTAGTACTTCAATCGTAATTGGTGCATCAACGGCCCTTGCAAAAATTTGAGCATCGACTTCATCTCCTAGCAAGTCATTGTAGGAAAGTCCGTTTGGTAAATCGATGATATTAGTTGCGCTGTCCGTATCTCCAACATCGACCACGCCTTGGCCAAGATAGGTATCCAATATCCACTGTAAGGAAGGTTCTGAAGACCCACCAATTCCAATCTTTCCAAGTCCTTGCAGTGCAATGACAACGGGATCGGCGTCAGTCCCCGAAAGGGTAAGTTCAGCAAATTTTGGACCTATACTGCTTGGGTCGAATCGCAAAGTAAAGGATTCGGAGTTTTGTGGGGTTATTGACGTAGGAAGGCCAATAATCGAAAAATCACCACTATCCGTTCCAGAAATTTGCGCTTGAATATTTTCAAGATTGGCATTACCAAGATTGGATAGTAAGATCTCTTCTTCATAAAAAACGTTTCCACTTGCCACGGCATCTCCAACAACAGTATCTGTATTGGTAACGATAACTGGACTAGGGGAGGCCGCATTATTTGGTTTTAATAGGACAATCTGACTCCTACCGTAATCAGAGACATAGAGGTTACCTGTGGAAACATCCTCAACTAAATCCAAGGGGTCTTGGAATCCACCAAATCCAGGAATGCCCACTTTAAAGGTTCCAATATCGCCATTTGGCCCATCTGGAACCAGAGCAATTAAATCACTGCCCCCACTATAACGACATACTAAAATGGCTCCTTGGAGATTACCGTTTTCAGCAGAACTTCTATATTCTATCACCCCATTTGGAGATTTGTTGAATTCAAAATCAAAAGCGGCGCCTCGATAATTTACGTCGGGCACAACCCCATTATATACAGCATTTGAAACATCGACATCACCACGATTTAATACAAATTCCCCCCTAAAAGGATTTGGGTGGCCATAGTACCCTATAGTTGAATTTGGGTCTAATCTGAACAGCCAGTCTCGTTGGGTATTATTACCGTTCGAAGCGGGGACAATGGGGTAGTTTCCACTGATGTCATCATGGTCATAAAAAGTACCATCCGGTCTTCGCATATCATCAATGGATGCCGGAGCATTGCTTCCGCCAGCAGTTCCATTGGTGGGGACATACAACTGTCCATTGGTATGCCATACCAAATCATATGCATTTCTAATTCCAGTTCCAAATAACGTAAGGGCTGCATCAACATAGTATGGATTGTAAAGGCCATCAAGTGTTGGCGAATTTACATTCACGGCTTTAATGGCATCAATATTTTGTGTGGTCCTTACGTTCAGGGGCAATGTGCCAGGTAACTTGCTAAGATCTAGTCTTAGGGTTGCCGCAGATAACAAACGTTCTGGTCTGTTACCCCAAGCACCGTCCGGGGCTCCCGCTGCACTATTACTTCCCTGATTGAAATAAAAGACATTTGGTTCGCCAGGTCTGAAGGCAATACTATTGGTAAGGTGGTCCCTGATTGACCGGGGCAAATCTGTTAACAGTACTTCCTCGGTCTGTAGGTTGTCGCCCGATATCCTTGAAATCTTACCGTCCCACTCAGGTGCACCGCTCAAACCCCCGGATTGATGAGAAATATAAGCTATCAAATTACCGGATGTTGAATTTGGGTCAAATGTTAAACCAATTGCAGCTCTGGAAGCATATGAACTTTTCCAAGCCGTCAATATTTCTTCATTGATAAGCGTTCCATCCGCTGCTATCTCCCATCTATGGATATCGCCATCAATTTTTAAAGCGTAAAGTTTGTCATCCGGACCAATGGTCAATGTAGTATACTTTCCATTGGAACCAACGACCCCCTCATTGCTGAATGAAACGTTGTCCAAGTCCGTATTTCCACCGGTATTTCCTGATCCTGTGGTAAAAGTGGACTCAAAAAACTCGAAAACGGCACCTGTGGTGTCCTCTACACCATCGACCCTAAAAACATATATGGTGTTTGCCTCCAAAGGTTGTACAGGGTCCAGATTAATTGCATCACCTCCGCCGGTACCATTTACGGTTGCCGCAATCGGTGTTGCGTTTCCTTGTTTGAATAATTGTACGGTTGCAGATGTTATGGTAGCATTATCGACTCCAAAAACGCCCTGAGAGTCTCCATTGGGCAAGAATAGATTATTCGCTGAAATATTTGTGTTTACCGATACCCCGGTTGCGTTGTCAGTTGGAATTACACCAATTATTCTAGGAGAGAGTGAATCGGTATTACTGGTTATCCCAACATAATTAATCTTTGTATTAAAGCCGCCATTGGCATCAAAGGTCATCCTTCCATCATTTACCGTTACTATTCCTGAAGCCATTGTCCATCGAGTAGAGGCACCTGCTGCACCACTGGGTACAAAATCATCGATGATTGTGATACCTTCCACATTAATTCGATGGGTTGGTTGATCACCAACCCCGTCTACGCTTGGGTCACCAGCTCCAACGGTAACGGAATAGGTTCCATTGGGCACTTCAATTTCCCAAATGCCTTCGGTGGAATTACCATTGGTTCCTCCCGTATCCCCATATTGCATGTGATTTAAGGTATTTTGAAGCACATCTACACCTGTAATGTCTCTATTTCTCGTGTTTGCAGTAAGGTCTAAAGGAGAAATACCATCTGTTGTCAACCAACCGTACGTAAATCCATTGCCTCGCGGACCGTATCCTAAACCAGAGTCCTGTTCATAGCCTGAAGGAGGAGGTGTGGCAGCATCCGAAAAATTAACGTTCACCGAAAAATCGTTACCAATCACTAATGAAATGGTAATTTCGGCATTGGCATATCCTTCATCTGGTTGATCAATAGCAAAAATCGTAGTGGAGTAGGTGCCTGCCGGTACATTTTCCTGAATGCCAAATTCTATGGACCCCAATTGGGGACTGGAAGGCAGTACCAACCATGATGAGGCATCGGGATCATCAGATAAAATAATGGTTGGACTTCCGCTGGAGGCCGCAAGATTAACGGTCTGAGGGGCAATTATCTCACCTTCACTACCGCTAAAACTTAGGGAATTCAAGTCAAAACTAAGGGATAGACCTCCAGTAACATTTAAATCTGCCTCTAAAACTGCCGGTGAGAATCCAGCAGAAGTAGCAATAATGGTGTTGGAGCGTGTGTCATTTTCCAGTAAGGTGCTCGCATCTGTATTAAAACTCAAAGTTCCCAAAGCAATGGTCCCCGGCAGACTGAGCCAATCGTTTGTTGGATCGATAAAATTGTCGATAATCATACTGAAGTCTGTAGCCCCTTCACCGGCGAGATCTACAGAAAAACTTCCTGTTGTCCCCGATTCTAAAGATTCGTTTACGGTATTAGGGGTAAAACTCAAGACACCGTTTACCGGGCTGCCGGTACTTTCAACGATATCAATATGGGTTATTTTTGAATTAAAACCACCCAATCCATTTATGGTTAACAAGCCATCGGTTACTTCCACGATCATGGTGGCTACCCGTACCTCGGTCGCCGTTGGAACAAAAGCGGCAATAATTGTAAACCCTTCCAAAGTGGCGGTATGATGACTATCTATACTTGTACTTTTATCGCCAAGGCCCAGGGTTACTTCGTAGATTCCATTAGGAATTTCAATTTCCCAGAATAACTCGTTCTTCCTGGGTTGTCCGTCTGCCCATCCATCAATATTGTCACCTTGATAATGCACCAGGGTACCTTCCAGTTGATCTTGTAAAGGTGCTCCATCATAAGTGCCAGGTATTCTGTTTCTTCCTACTCCTATTGAATTGTTCGGAGCTTCATCAGAAACATCAATGGGTGTTCCGTCTGCTAATAATTTCCATCCGTACTGATAGGATACTGCATCAATGGTCACTGAAGCGTTACCAAACTCCTTCCCATAATCCGCTAGATACCCTACAGGAGGAGTAGTGGAAGATGGGTTATCCTGAAAATTAATATGGGCCTCGTAGGGCAGTGCTGAAGTTGCCTCGGTAACTGTTATACTCCATATCTGCGTAGTTGTTCCATCTTCCGCTGTGACCGTGAAGTCCAAAGGTGCACTAAAATCTTGCTGAGTACCCGAAAGGGGACTAATTGTAGCTCCTTCAGACAGTCCTATGGTTGGGGTTAATGAACTTAATCCAGTCCCATTGGTAACTTCAATATCAACGGTATGGTTGACAGCATCAATGGATGCAGCTGAAGTTTGTTGTGGTAGCGTGAAGCTTACAATATCAGTTTCTGTGCTTGGCGCAACTTCCTCAACACTGAAATCATCAAAACTGGCTGTGAACTGTGCCCCATTTCTGTGCGTGGCATAAATCCCTGCAAAACTCATATTATCTTGGGCTCCACCTGCATTAATATCCCTGCCCGTAAAGTAATTGGCCGGAATGGGTAAACTTCCCAGTTGCGTGCGATTACCTGCCCCGATAGTGTAATAGGCTTCAGCAGTCAATGTGGTAGGATTTATGATCAATTCCAATAGCACGTTGTTTCCGGACGCGCCAACATTGGTCTGTACTTGATCTGTTCCAGTTGTTCCGTTGCCAGACAAACCGTCAGATTCCACCCTTAGCTCCACATTGTCGTTATTAACATCTAGTTTTACAAAGTTGTCTTCGTCAAAACCAAACCATAACCCAGCCTGGGCCGCACTGCCTCCCGTGACAATATTCAGGAGCGTGGTTTTAATAATTATGGATTGCCCCAAATTATCAAGACCTACTCCCAGAGTATTTACCTGATTGTTATTGTTGGTACTCCCGCCTGGCTTTCTAAAGGCAATACCTGCCTGAGAGAGAATTTGAAGATTTCCTCCACTGAGGTTTAAAAGGGAGGGTTCGTAGCCATTTAGATTTAGATCTGAAATTGGTAGATCACCTGCCCTTCTAGCTTCCGAATGTTCCAATACCGCTGTAAAACCGGTTCCCAATCCACCTGAATCCAAGATGGTGTTTGCTACGGAACCTGAAAAGTCCAGGGCAAGGGGCAAGGAAACTTCCACATCTTCACAATCCAATGGACTTAGTGGATTACATGCAGACGTTGGGCCTGTTACGGTAATATCATTAGTTGTCACATCAGTGAGCCCCCCATCATCCGTAACTGTTAAGGTAACCGTAAAGTTGCCGGGTGTCGGGTAACTATAGTTTACGGTCGCACCACCAGTATTATCTGAATCTCCATTTCCAAAATCCCATTCATAATTGACTATACTTCCGTCATCCGTTGACGCTGTGGCATCAAAAATTGCATCCAGATCCGTTACCACAGACATAAAACTGGCCAATGGTTCGCTATTGATTACTTCGGTAACAACATCCGCATAATTGGTACTTAAACGAATTGGACCTACGTTTCCATTATTACCAGTACTGGTAGAACTGATAAATATCCTACCTAAGGAAGGCGTCCCTGTCACTGATTGGGAAGAGCCAGCCGCAATCCAAGTGTTGTTACCTTCAACCAGCGTAGGGGCAATGGTATAACTATAGGTTATGGTAGCTGCCCCATCCCATTCTCCTCTAACAACAAATTGAAGCAGTTGATTCGGATAAATAACCGTCTCGCCGTCATTGGAATTGGAACCTCCTAAACCAAGCCTGGCGGCAAATTCTCCACCGTATCGTCCAATCCGCTGTCTTACCCACTGATCGCCAGCAACATTGTCATCTACTCTGATGGCCACTCTAATTCTATTGGACTCATCTGGTCCCAAATCAGAGATCTTAAAATATGTGCCAAAATAAAAGGGAACGTTGGCAATCAGGTCAACGGGGTTATTTATTAAGGTTTGATAGTCGTGAACTGTGGTTATATTATTAAAATCCAAGGAGTTGGTTGTACTGGGGGTCAACCCTTCCGCAACAACCGGGATTTGTGTATTTCCGGTATTTTCACGTACCCAAGCCCCACCAGAAATGGTTTCAAGGTCCCCGGTGCCGTAGGTATCAAAGTTCTCTATAAAAGCGAATCCAGATGTAGGGGCCTCCGTGACGGTTATCGTCCATACTTGGCTAGTCAATCCGTCTTCTGCGGTTACGGTATAGTCGAAAGGGGCGCTGAAGTCCTGTGCTACTCCTGATAATGGAGTAATGGTAGCGCCAGCAGATAATCCGATGGTAGGTGTTAGCGGATTTAATCCCGTACCGTTGACCACTTGAATAGCGACTGTATGATTTAATGTATTTATTGTAGCGATCGCTGAACCGTCTTCAGTCAACGTAAAGGAAGTAATATCTGTTTCGGTACTTAGTGGAGCTGTGGATTCCGAAATCACCACAGAATTTATTTTTGTATTGTTAGCGCCGGGATCATCGGCATCTATGGTAAGTTTTCCATCGGTAACCTCTACAATCAAAGTTCCTGTGGTAAACCTACCCGGATCTCCATTGGGAAGGCTAGAATCTACGTCATAGATAGGGATAACTGTTTGTCCTTCAGCCCGTATGAAATGATCGGGGGTTTCAGATAATTGACCGTCCTGATTGGCATCTCCTACACTCACAACTACCTCGTACCAGCCGTTGGGAACATCAACTTCCCAGACTCCTTCATTGGAGCGGTTGCCGGTCCACCCCGCAATATCATTCCCTTGCATATGCACTAAGGTTTCCTGCAATACATCCAGGGCAGGAAAATCCCCTCTATTTCTACCCACTCCACTACTTGGGGTTGTTAAATCTATTGGAAGTCCATCCGAAAGCTTTATCCAACCATAAACCAATCCTCCTTCATTAGGACCATAAGGCAGCCCATAATCCTTAAAGTAGCCTACGGGTGGAGTGGTGCCCTCATTTTGAAAGTTTACCTGTAAAGGAAAGGTTGGTGTTACTGCCGTAACACTGAGGTCAGCATCCAATTCCGCAGGGGTAAATCCCGCTGCTGTGGCAATAATTTTATCATCCCTTGTCTCCGTTGCCCCTATTCCAATAGCTGAGGTACCAAAATTTAAGGTTCCAAGAGCCAAGGTGCCGGGTAAGGTGAGCCAGTCATTGCTGGCTGTAAGATTATCGTTAATGATCATACCAATGACAGTAGCACCTGCACCCCAAAGGTCAGAATTGAAACTGTCGGACGCACCGGATTCCAAAGTTTCACTTGTGGTATTGGGATTAAATGCGAAAACCCCGCTTACAGGGGTTCCAGTGCTTTCAGTTACTTCTAAATGGGTAATCTTTGAATTATACCCTCCAAATCCGTTGATGGTCAAAAGCCCGTCTGTGACCTCCACAATCATAGTAGCCACCCTTACCTCGTTAGATGTTGGTTCAAAAGCTGGAATAATGGTATATCCCTCCACTGTTGCGCTATGTCTGCTATCAACACTGGCGCTATTATCCCCAAGACCGATGGTTACTGAGTAGATGCCATTGGGAATCTCCAATTCCCAAAACAGCTCATTTCCCCTAGGTTGTGCGGACCAAGAAGCAATGTTATCCCCTTGGAAGTGCACTAAGGTCCCTTCCAGTTTCTCTTGGTCGGTGGCCGACGCATAGGAGCCAGATATTCGATTGCGACCAGCACCATTGGAATTTCCTGCAGCTTCTTCTGAAACGTCAATGGGTGTGCCATTAGATAACAGCTTCCAACCAAAGGTGTAAGTATTGGTATCAATGATCAATGCATTGGAAATATTTCCAAATTCCTTGCCATAATCTGCCAAATAACCCATTGGGGGTATGGTTGAACTAGGATTGTTCTGAAAATTGATACGTGCCTCGTAAGGCGTTTGGCTCATGGTCATGAGCGGAAAAAGGAACAGAAAGGCAATCAGAGTAATTTTTTTCATGTGGAGTGGATATAGAAAGTTAATGGATTATTATAATTCATCTTAGGATTCTTCATGGCAAATAGGAAATCAAATAATGGATTACCTTCCTTCGAAAATTTCCAGGATACCTAGAAGATTGAAAACAATAAAAAGTTGAGGGGAAATCGATAAATGGTGACAAAACACCAGAATAGATTTGTTTGGCCATTCGCTAAATAAGTTTGGTTTTGGCCACAACAACGAGGTTAATCAAAGTGATATGGGGTGGGTTATCACTAGTATGTAAACGTACACGCACCAATACGGGGGATTATCGTGCGTTGCACACCTTTACTGAGCAACAAGATATGATGGATCATTTTATTGGAAAAGGCTTTGCATTGAAAAACCGATGAAAAAGCGGTTATATTGGACGACATGCAAATCCACGGTTGGAATATTTAAATTTTGTGGAAGGGAATATGACTTGATGTTAAACGATTCTCATCGCATTTCCATGGCCTGATCAAAACATAAAAACGGAGTTGGGAAAAGTTGAAATGAGATTTCTTTAGTCAGGTTTCATAGTAAACCTACAGTGTGGCCCGTACTATGGTATTTCTTATTGACTGGGATAGGTGTAATCTGGTTTAGATAGACAGACATCCGGTCTAGTCAAACACATCTTCTATAATTCCTTTTTGATAGTAGGGGTTATAAAAATCATCCATGATTTTGTAACAGTTTTTTCTTATCTCTTCGAGAGACGAAGCCATTTGGCGATTTCTAATGCCGATTATGGTTTTTTTGAGGTCTTGTACATTATCCTTCTCGAATAAATCTCCATTTAAACCTGGAACTATAGCTTCATACTCAGGCATTTGATTATTACCGTCGCTGTGGGATATTACGGGGACCCCAAACATTAATGTATGCATTGCAGTTAGTCCCACTTCCCCCGGTGCAATACAGCAGTCGCTAGAAGCGATTAGTTCAAAATTTTCCCTCTCGTTATAGGAAGCACCGAAAAAGCAGATATTTTCTTCGATACTTTTTTCGCTGGCCAGTTTTTGAAGTCTTTGCGTTTCCACTCCGTCACCTACAAAGAGTAAATTAACCTCAATGCCTTCCTTTTTGAGCAAGTCAATCACTTCAATTAATTGATCCAGCTTCTTCTGCGGTGTCAACCGACCAATGAATATAAGTTGGTAATTTTCCGGTCTTTTGAATAGTTTTTTTCTAAGGAGGGCCCTATCATGATTTGATAGACTGTCTCTTAGCTTTATCTGCTTCTTATAGTCCAAGGAATTGTAGATTACCTTGATTTTATCTTCATCATATCCATAGTCAACGAGATTGTTCTTGGCATTGTTTCCATAAAGTAAAAGCCCATTGAAGAACGTTTTGTAAAAAAGATAATAGGTCCTGTTTTTCAAGTTTTTTTGGTCACTTAAGATTCCATGGGTCCAATTAAAAACCTTAACTCCTTTAATTCTCAATATTAGGGTAGCTAAAATAATTGATAGGCAGTAAGGAGTAGCATGAACTATGGCACCATCAAAAGTATTGGTTGTCACAAAAGCCAATAATCCCTTGTTAAAATTAAATCGGCCCAGTTTAAAATATTTAAGGTCTTTTAAGAGTTCAGGACTTTTAAAAACGTAGGGTTTGACATTATTGTAGCCGTTTTTATCACCAGCAAATAGGAACTTATTTTTTTTCGAGTCAATCAACGCTTCAATAATCCCATTTCGGTAGTGTGGAAATCCTGGGTATATTATGGCAATAGTCTTCACGTATGTATGTCTGATAGGACTAATAACTTGGATTCTACAA
>JBCDBE010000097.1:0-12718 GCA_039184365.1 Bacteroidota bacterium
AGACCCGATGGAATTAAAAACAATATTTTTAAGGAAGTTTTAGAAAATTAAGCAGTTCTAATCAAGGGAAGCTTACATTACTGAAATTATATACTTCATAATGTTTTAAATGTTGCCTAACGTTCTCGTATAAGAATAGTAGCGGATTTATGCACTTACTTTTCGGTTTGTGACTGTCATTTGATTTAAATACCTCACTTATATTTTAGTGATAAAAGCGCTATTATTTTTATACATTGTTAGCGACTGTTATTGTTGTGTTTTTCCAAGTACTTTAACTAAATTGTTCACCTGAATCTCTAGGTTCAATTACTTGAAAATATTCTGAAATAGAAAACTCCAATTCATCATTAAAGGTGTCTGGAAATTCAGAGGAAAGCGTTTGTATTGCCTCAGCAAATTTATTGTCTTCATCTGTCCTCTTTATAAACCTTACAATCGACTTTGGCATTTTTGAAGAAACCGATGCAAGGTATATACCTGGTTTTTTGCATTCCCAGTAGAATGAGAGAGTTTTAGAAGAATAAGGAAGTAATGTTAAAGTATGATGGATTGCCCAATAACGTTTGTTTTTATTTGGTGATAGATATGCATCAACCAATTTTGCTTCAATTTCAGGCTGTATGCCAAACCATTTATTCGTTTCGCTTATTAAGGCAATTTTCATAGGGTAATTTTCCCAATCTAGAATATGTGTTTCTGAGCTTTCGTTTTTTATTTCACACTTAAAAAAAATCGGTGTTGAGTTGTTTTGTGATGGTTCCCCAATTTGCACACTGATTTCTCCACTTAAGCCTTGTCTCCTTTCATATTCTTTTTTCAGACTTAAGGTTTCTAACCTTGATTTGTCTAGCTCCTTGCTTGCATAGAGTTTAATTATACCCCAAGCCGTGCCGATAATTGCTGCTATCGATATGATAATTGCTTGAAATCCTTGAGCTAGATTTCTGAATTCCTCAGGATTTAAGTTTGATAATTCCATCCATCAATGTCTTACTTTACATTTAACTAAAGTTATTTATTAATTGTCGCTAACATAGGAATATAGATCATATGATCTATATATCATATATGTGTGGAACTAAGATAAAAGATCTTTCACCCCTCGGAACGAAGTTTCCGCCACATGGGTATAGATTTCGGTCGTTTTGGTGGAATTATGCCCTAGAAGCAACTGAATATGTCTAATATCCGTTCCATCTTCCAATAAATGGGTCGCAAAACTGTGCCGCAGCATATGCGGTGTTACTTTCCTTTGAATACCGGCCTTTTGTGCGGCTTTTGCAATGAGCTTAAGAACACTTGATGCCGTGTAAGGCCTGTTTCCCGGTCCCTCAAAAAGATAGGTCTTAGGCCTATATTCTTTAAGGTAGGTCCTTAGTTCCACAAGAAGGGTGGGGCTCAACACCGTCATCCTATCTTTGTTGCCCTTCGCCTTTTTCACTCTTATGAGCATTCTCTTGTCATCAATGTCCTGAATACCCAGATTCAAAAGCTCACTCCTTCTTAGCCCAGCGGAATACAACAATGAAACGATACATCGGTGTTTCATGTTGTTCGTGCACGCTATCAAATCCTTAACCTCTTGCTTGGAAAGTACCTTGGGCAATTGCTTTTGTTTTCTGGGCCGTTCAATGGCATATAACCTGTTGGGCATGCCCATTACAGCCTCATAATAGAACTTGATGCTATTGATCGCCTGATTGATATAGGAATTGGAACGACCTTTCTGCACCAGCATTTTAAGATAGTCCCGAATCTCATTTTCGGTGATGTCCTTTGACGCAATAGCATGGTAGTGGTTGATGAAACGTTCAAAATGGTGGACATAGGTTATAACGGTATTCTCAGCATATTTTCTAAGTTCCAATTTGTCAAGATACTCATTCGGGCATCTTTTAACATCCTTTTTTAGTTTTCTACTTCTATACCATTCCACATTCTTCGGACCGTGGGCGTTACGTTCGTTGTTGCGATCAAAAAAGTAGTTGCCATTGATCCAGACCTCTCCTCTAAACGTATTGAAGATGGTGCTAAGATTGCCGCTGGTATTTGTGATATGGTACATGCCATACCGGTCTGACCAACAAACATTGGGCAGTTTCTCCACAAGGGCCTGTGTCACCTTATCATATTTAAACAGAAGGCCTATGTGCTTTTGCCCATCGATCAATAGGTGTTTTAAGGTGACGTTCCTTCCTTTGAACATGTTTTTTGGGGTAAGATGGGAATAAGATCTGAATTGGTTGTGGTGTTAAACGTTTAAGGTCGATTGTAAATGTTTGTAAACGTTTGTAAATGATAAACCAATTAGGGATGTTTTGAAAAATGGAGGGTTCTTTGAACATGTGAAACGAGAAAAAGGGAAAGAAAAATCCGGGACTGAGCGCCATTTTGAATTTCCTTAAAGTTGGAGATGTTAATCATTACTAAAGCTTAAGGGGTATAGGTGAGCGGACAGCTGTACATTCTTAAAAATTGGGTACTTTAAAAATCACCCGGACAGCAAAGTGGTCCAATGCTCCTCCTTCCGTTGCCCAGTTCATCGTTTGTTTGAATAGATGATGGTTAGGCCATCACTGAAACCATTTCCAATACCCGTTCTCCAAGATATTTGTCCCCCACTATTTCAACCCTATGCAATACCTCTTGGGGTCTTAGGCTTTTTGAGAACAAAGCCCAAGATAGTTCTATGGGAATGGTTACCGAGGCGGAAGGAATATGTATTGAATTGGAATCAAGTATCCACGTATCATTGCTCCTAACAAGGTACCAAGTGCCTCCGGCCTTGGAGTTAATGGTTGTTTTGATAACCGTACCCTCTTTGGCAGTTACCTCCTTGAAGGTGTGTGGTAAGCCTTGGAAAAAAGTATTGATAAAAGGATAAAAGTACTTTCTTGACATAATACCCGGTTTACCAACGGCTTCCCTAATCTGTTGCTGATGGTGCCAATATTCAGTGTACTCCCTGGCCGTATGCATCCAATTGAAGCTTTTGGACTCCCCGGCCCAAATTACGGGAAACAAGGCTTCCTTCCAAGGGTCCAATGCATTGTAATACTCGGCTACCAACCCTCCTATGGATTCCATCAACAAAATCAAGACCTTTGGACTGATCCTTTTTGTTGCGGTTACCCAGTCACTGTTTAAAAGGTTGAGCCATTCAACTAAATCGCCATAACCATCTATCTCAGGTGGCCGGTCCCCAAAATATCCGTCTCGCTGTATGGAAAGAACCCTAAGCTGCGTATCCAAAATGTGACTTGCCACATCTTTAACGTTCCATTTTTTCGCTACGGTTTGCTGGGTCCAATCATCTTCATTCAATGACTTCAACAGCTTGATTAAATTACGATGTAGCGGTTGAAAGAGGTGCCTGGTTTCAATTGGTATGTTCCTCATGGGCTTTTTTTAATATTTGAATTAAATAGCGTTCATTCCGGCTATCCTTTTGTTCCTTGGATTTCTTTGTTGTTGGCAGTTGCAATGGGAACAAGTTGGCATTTTCAAGGCCGGTTTCTTTGCCAAAACAAAAAGTACAGTCTTGTGCACAATAAATGGCAACATACACCCTAGGCTTTCTTAAACCACTAAGGCCTATAGGTTTTTCCTCCATGCCCAAGGCCCATTTTTTCCCAGGACATCGTTCTTTTTAAAATTAAGGCCATACGGAACACCGGAAAATAAGGTTGAAATTCAAATTTACGATTTCAATACTATTTTGGATAAGTTCCGCTACCTAAGAAGGAGGTTTAAGCCATGGCCAGCATTAACGTAAGATTACAGTGTTCCGTATTTTCCCATAGTCATGCTAAAGACCATGTTGGAATGGTATTCTTGATAAATTTTTCAACTATGGTCCCATTTGTGGACATGGATGGGGTTATAGCCGATGCGTATGAAGGACATATTGACGGGTGCAATCAAGAGTTTCAAGGAAACCTATCAAAAGATGCTTGTTATGGAAAAGGGTTTTGGCAATGCGTGCCCGCATCCCACCGGAAAAGTGTGCAAAATCATGCGGGATGCAAAAGCTTTTTTAAAGACCTTGGGGTGATGGGAAATAGCCAACAGGTACTGGAAAAATTGAATCAAAATCATACGGTATCTATTGCGTAAGCCGCTTTGCCATTTCCCCGTTCACTGAGGGGAAGTCCGATTGGTTGGATGACACTTTTCCCTTATTCCTTGGCATCAACGTACCCTCTGTGGCCATAAACATATCTTGAGAGGCGATGTGTTGATTGACGACCGAAGCTATAACCTGGAAAATTTTCAGGGGAGGCACTTATTGTTTACTGCCCCGCACAACATCGAAAATGACAATTTTGAGCGGGTATCCACCTGGAAAGAAATAGCTTCGCTACTTTTATACTATGTTGAAGCGAATAGGTATTGCCTTTTTTATTAGTATCCTACAATCCTGTACCGCACAAAGCAATTTGGTGAAGGGTGCTGAGCACATCCAGCTCTCTGGGAATTTGCAGTATTATCTGTATTATCCCGATGCCTATTTTTCGAAGGAGGACCAAGATTTTGGACTGTTACTTTTTTTACACGGTGGGGGCGAGGCAGGTCAAGAACTTCATGCGTTAAAGAAAAACGGCCCGCCAAAAATGATGGCCGAGGATTATCCTTTCCCCTTTTTGGTTTTGGCGCCCCAAAACCCTTATGAAAGGCAGTGGTGGGATATAAGGGCCGTAAATGCACTGTTGGATGCTATTGTCGCCGACAATAGAGTGGACAAAAGACGCATTTATTTGACAGGATTGAGTAGGGGAGGCAGTGCCGCCTGGGAGATGGCAGTTCAGTTTCCAGATAAATTCGCTGCTCTGGCAGTGGTCTGTGGAATGGCGCCGACACCTTATGCCCACTGGCTCAACAAGGAAATGCCGATTTGGGTATTCCATGGCTCTGAAGATAAAGTGATTCCAGTTTCGGAATCTGACGAAATGGTAGAAAAACTGAAAGAAATGAAATTTGATGTCCAATATTCCCGCTATAAAGGGGTTGGGCATAATGCCTGGAACAGGGCTTATGCCACTGACGAACTGTACCAGTGGATGAACCAACAAAGTAGGCCCCGATGAGGTATCTTTTTACTTTTTTGGGAATACTGGCCCTCAGTTCCTGCAAGCAGAAATCAGCAGTTGCCTTCCCTTCCGCAACTGAGGAACAACAAGTTCAAGTTACGGATACGGTTAAAGTAAATCAAGGACAACAAGCACCAAAACTTAAAGTATTTGGGGATTTGATGGATACTACTTTTGTGCGATTGGCAGATTACAGCCATGATTTTGCATATGACATGCGCTATGCCACGGAGAACAACTTTTTGAAGGCCCAAGTATACGATTGCGCGGAGTGTTATATCAGGGTAAAGACGGCCAAGGCATTGCTAAAGGCCAATACGGCCTTTTTAGAGAAAGGATATCGAATCAAGTTTTTCGATTGTTACCGTCCCAATTCCGTGCAGCACAAGATGTGGGAGTTGTTTCCCAATCCCCAATATGTGGCGAATCCGGTAAAAGGGTCCATTCATAACAAGGGAGGGGCGGTAGACATTACTTTGATTGATATGAAGGGAGGGGAACTTGATATGGGCACCGATTTTGACTACTTTGGAAAAAAAGCACACCATGACCATTTGGATTTGCCCCAAGAAGTACTGGATAATCGAAAACTGCTTAGGGAAACCATGGAAAATAATGGTTTTTGGGGTATACGAACGGAGTGGTGGCATTACAATTTTTCTGGGGGCAGCAAGGATAAGGTGGCTGATTTTAAGTGGGAGTGCGAGTAAGAACCTGTATGAATGGGGCTAGGGCTTTTTGTTACGGTTGTTTTTTAGCTTCCCACCCATCCTAATGTTCTCTTTTAGCTTCCTCAATGCGTTGCCCGTTTTCATAGATATTCAGGGTTTCAACTTCGGTTCCATGCTGAACAAATTCATAGACCACATTCTCATATTTGAAGTAGAACCTATTCCCTGCTTCAGGAAATAGTTCCGTGGTCCAACCCGGTTTTCCATCAATCACATCAGTTGCCCTAAGCAGCTTTCCTTCCCTTTTGATATTGACTATTCTATCCGGAAGGCTGTAATCACCTACATATTGATTCAAGGTTTCGTTGGTCAACTCAACTTCGGCCAAGGGTTGATGGTCATAACTTATGATTCGTGTAAGTTTCCATGTGTTGTTTTCTTTTTCCCATAGTGCGGTCATTTTTCCGGAGCCTACAACCTTCTCAGTTCCGTCATTGACCTGTAAATAGAAGACATGGTCGCAAAACTGAAGGGCTCCGTACTTATCCATTGGATAAACTTTGAGGGTACCTTTGGTTAATTGCCTTCTTAATGGTTGCCTTGATCTTTGTTCTTCTCCACAAAAAATGGCCATATCGGACATTTCACTTTCTTTGGATGGGGTGACCCCTGCCTTGTCATGAAAAAACTCAAAATCATCTGATAAGTAGAAAGCGTACTTTTCCAAATCGCATGCGTTTTGTGCCGAAAAATACAAACTGTCCATGGCGGCAATTTGATCATGGAGTTCACTTGACTGCTGGGAAGCACATGGCAGCTTTGAACAAATTATAATGAAGGGCATTGAAAACCGAAATGCTATGTTCATGGAATTGGATTTTTTGATTATGGAACGTTGATAAAGCCTAAGTTTTTGAATAATAACTACTTTGGAAAGGCCGGCCATTACTTAAATATCATCTTGGACTGCACATCAAATATAAGTACATTGGGTTTCCTAAACCTTTCTGGACGCAATGATCAATCGGTTGGCGGTAGCATCTGTTGTAAAAAAAGATACTCTTCCCCACCGTCAGCTAGTTTGTATTTCTTTCTAAGCTGTGCCACGGTTTCAGGAAAGTTGCGGGCGGTAAGATTGCCTTTTTTTGATAGGGTAGGACTTTTTCAATCGTAAAGACTCCGCCCGGAAAATCAATACGCTTGTTAGACATAAACCAATGCGAATGGGGGGCTATTTTTTTGGTTCAGCGTCACTTCCGGATACTTTTGCGGGAACCTAATTTTAGGGTGGCGGTATATGGAATGTATTTTTAGAATTCAAAAGAAGAACGAGCAATTTTAAGAGTAGTATCATACGCGTAATTTTTCATTCTTAGTTGTATTTCCCCGGATTTTTTAATGTCGGCATTTGTAAATTCGTTGTAGCCTAAACAGGATAAAAAGTGTTATTGGACACCTTGATTCATTTGACCATTGACCATAAATAGTATGTAAAGACCAATGCAATTTGAATTGGCTTTTCAATTACCCTAAATTCTTAAATGAGACCGACCAAAAAGATCCACAAAAACTTCTTTGCATTAATTTATTTGAATTCCATCGTTCCCTTAAGTACTGACGCTAAAGGCTTTTTAGCGGAACATGTTAGAGGTGTCCAATTCTCCAAAGGCGATATGGTCCACAGCGAAGGCGATACTTGTACAAAACTATATCTGATAAAAAAGGGACTGGTTCGAGGGTACTTTTTGAGCGAAGGAAAGGATGTTACAACATGGATAAGTACTGACAATGAGATTTTTACCTCGATTACAGGTTTTTTTACCAATCAACCTGTAAAGGAAAATATCCAATGTCTGGAAGACACCGATTGTCTTTATTTGGAGTCTGTAGATTTGGAATATGGTATGCGTACGTTTTCTGAGTTTGGGGAGTTGTACCGTAAATTATTGATAGATTATTATATCCATGCAGAAAATAGGGCTTTTATGGCCAGGATTCCCAATGCCCTAAAACGGTGGAACTATTTTAGGGAGACCAATAAGCCTGAGCTAATCAATAGAATTCCAAATAAATACCTGTCTTCATTATTGGCCATGAGGCCCGAAACCCTTTCAAGAATCATCAAGGAACATACTGAACTGATGGAAAAAGAAGAAAAGGAATAGTCTAGATAACACCTTCACAAATCTTTTGTTGGAACGGGATAGGGGCTTTCCAATTTTAACACCTTAAAACTTCTTAAGGCTTTTTTAAAGGATATTGATAGCACTACTATTGCCAAAAATTCAGGAAATCAATCCATTTTTTGGGAGCTGACTCGACCAAAAAAGTACGGCCCCATTTCAATCCATCCATATCATTTGTTTACCAGAAAAGTCAATTTTTATGCTTTCCGTGTTGATGAAAACCCATCTAAACGGTTAATAATTGATATTTATCAAGAGAATCGAAAAAAAATTGAACGAAAGAAAGAAGAGTACGTTATCAATTTCACACATAAAAAGAAAGAAAAATACTACAAATTTAAATTGATAACAATGACCCAAATCTACTTTCAAAAATCCATTATTGGCTTTATCGCACTTCAATATATAACAAATAGCTCATGGTGTCGGGCTTTCAATTTCTAGTACGTTACAGATTCCGAAAAAATTTCAAAAGACATGGTTTTCGGGAAGACGATGTTGTCAGAATCCCTACGTACATAAAAATCAATTGTAACAATCACTAATTATAAAACCTTAATATGGAAAAACCTTTACGCCTTAACAGCTTCAATAGGAATAAGATTGCTTTGATGGTTGCTGTATTCTTCCTGTTTCTCTTTTCTGTTCAATCAAAGGATGTAGCTTTCATGAATCAGGGTATTGGAGAACCGGAACAACGTGGAGATACCAATGATGCATCCACGGAACTTGTAATCATAGGAGATTCTTTTAAAAACAAAATATCCATAAAAGCTTCGCTTCCTATTGATGTGGTCGTACTAGAAGTCTCTTACACTGACGAATTATTGATCGGGCTAAGGGATGCACTACGTGACAATCCCAATATTATCAATGTTCATTTATTCTCTGAGACGAGTAATGAGGGAATAGAATTGGGTAATGATATATTCAATATCGATGCCCTTGATACCTATTCAAATCTTTTAGGCGCCATTTCTGACAGTCAGAAGGGAAGCAGTAATCCTTTAAACCTTTTTGTCTACAGTTGCTCGCTCTCGGCCAATACGAACGGGCTTTCCTTTTTAAGCAGGTTAGGGGATGAGACAAATAGCAATGTATTGAGTGCTACGAACTGTGACGCCATAGAAGATGAGAATTTTGTATTTGACTATAGCAGTACAAACAGCGTGATACCCATGACGGCCCTATTTCACTAAACCAACCTATAATTTACCATGAAAGCATATTTGAAACCAATTACGGTACTGGTATACCTAGTATCCGCCTGCTTTGTGACCGCACAGACTGTTGATATGGAGGTGCAACAAGGTCCCAATATTGATGTTGTACTTACCGTTGGGATAACCGATCAAGACATTGAAACTTTTGAAACCGATCTGGACAATGCATTGCAAAACAAAGGTATACCTGCAGGCAAACTTTTTGTCCAAGGTTTCGAAAGAACAACAACTTCCTCAAACGCCGAGGATGCTGGTGTCATTTTCAACAACTGGACCAGATGGGGCTATAACCCGGGGACATGGGAGTTCGTTGATGCGGAAAAAGTGATAAGAAGGGAAAACAATGACCTGCTTGCAGGGTTTTATGACCCAAATTTTGATTCCTCAAATTATACGCTTGAAGTAGAGGTGAATACCTATGGTGGCGATAATGATGATATGGGAATTACTTTTGGAATGGAAAATGGAGCGGTTGGCTCGTACTTGTTCAACCTATCCGGTGCCGTTAGAACCCTTCAAACCTCAAATTTTGTACCCAGTCATGGTTTTGCATCGGGTCTCTATGAAATTGTAAGCAGTGATGGAACTTCTAACCCACTTCACACGCTGAGAGGCCTACAAGGGGCGGAAAACACCATTTTTACACCTGCTTCGGTGAGTGATGTTTGGTACAGTATTAAATTGGAGGTGAAGGGGAGCAATGCCAAAATTTGGGTAGACGATGTTTTGGTTATAGATTACACTTCGGCCCAGGACATTGGGGGCAGTTATGGTTTCTTTTCGAACAGCCAGCCCTATGCTACATTTCGGAATATAGAGGTTACCAGTCTCAGCCTAAAAAAGTTTAAGGATGTTTTAAGGGAGCCCCAATGGCGCAACAGCGCCATGCGCTTTAATGTAAACCTGGATGACCAAGAGGTTGAGGATTTTGACAACGATGAGGATTTATCCGAAATATTGATGCGGACCATTAATGAGGATGTTCATTATATCGGCTGGGGAAATAATGCCAACCAAGCCCAATTTGAGCGCTTTGTGGTTCAAAATAATAATAAGGGAACCTTTATCAATCGGGACCTAGCGACCTATAACAGTTGGATAGATGATATGGCCCAATACATCTATGACCAATACAATTTTGGAACCATTTCCCAGGGGGAAGTTTTCTTTACCGACCGCACGGTAGAAATTGCCGTTACCCCAGAGCAGTTAAAAACCAACACCGCCAATGCAAGTTACCCCAATGGCCGTTGGCGCATTACCCATGATGAAACCTATTTTGAGAATAACCAAGGTAGGGCCTCATGGAGCGACCTCTATTTGGAGGACATACCGGAGGTTTATGATAAGGTGGGTAAGTATACGTTCACTTTTGAAGATTTGCCCACAGCTCCCAATGTACTTTTTTTCCATAGAAGACCGGTAGCGGGATTCACTTATAGTTCAAGTACTGGATTGATTACCAACACTTCCTATGATTTGGATGGAGGCCCCAATAACGGTATTGCCCAGTCTGAATGGAAATGGAAATCCGTCGATTCAGATACAACCAATGATTGGATTGATGGCCAATTTGATCGAAGTGCTGTACCTGATGGCCAATATCTCATAATGTTAAGGGTACAGGACAATCAAAATACTTGGAGTAATCCCACCAGTGTTTATGTAGAAAAGACAAGTGCATCGGGTGGTAGTGACGATTTACCATTGGCACAGTTCAACATCCTTCCGGACGTTTTGAACACCTATTCTGGGAACATGACCGTAACCATTGAGGATAACTCCGTTGATCCTTATGGAAGAAATTTGACTACCCAAGAATGGATCGTTACCCAACGGGTTTTCGATAGTGACGGTAATCCAACCGATACCGAGATGTATAATTCTGGAACCCCGCTTACAGATTTTTCATCATATAACAATTTAAGTGCGGAATACATTATCAGTCTCCGCACACAAACGGATACAGGGGTTTGGTCATTACCATTCTTCAGGACCCTTACCATCATTGATGATGATACCGATCCTACCATAACGGCGACCCCTGCCAACGGTTCCGTGGAGACGGATACGGACATCGTTTTGGTCTTTCAGGATGAAAGTTCAGGTAGTGGTTTTGATGTGCAACGTTATGCTTTGGTACAGGACTCCAATGCGCCTGCAACAGATGCTGCCAGTTGGACCACATGGAGTAACAGCCAATCCAAAACGGTCAACTTCCCCTCGGGAGGTTCAGGATGGTACATTCATGCAGAAGCAAGGGATAATGCTGGAAATACAGGAACCGAAACCTTTGGGCCTTTTGATGTGACCTTAGTGGTCACGGCAGAAGACGATTTGGCCATTTTAGATGAAGATAACCCTTCGGACCCTATCGATGTGCTGTTCAATGATACGTACGATACCAACACCACTCCTGTTGTGGCGAGTACGGTTCAGGGTGCTAAGGGCAATGCCGTGGTAAATGGTAGCAATCAAGTGGTGTATACCCCTAACGAGAATGAAAACGGAACGGATACGGTTACCTATAGTTTGGACGACAACGGAACCGTGGTAACTGCCAATATTACCTTGAGTATTCGAGAGCAGGATGATCCGCCTACGGCCATTGCAGATAGTTTTACGCTGGATGAAAATGATACTTTGGCCGAAGATGTATCAACCAATGACATTGAGGTAGATGGCGATGACAGGTTGTACTATGTGATTGATGCACCATCACATGCGGCCTCTTTTACATTAAATACGGATGGAACGTTTTCTTATGGGCATGATGGGGATGAAACTCCTATGGATACCTTTACCTATAATTTTGAGGATGCCAACGCCTTTTCAGAGACGGTAACGGTCACCTTAACTATAAATCCGGTAAACGATTTACCGGAGGGCGGGGATATTTCTTTGGATGTTATTGAAGATGTGCCGTACAGCTTTTCAAATACAGATTTCACGTTTACCGATGTTGATGCCGGTGATAGCTTTAATGGGATTCAGGTGACCAGTTTGCCTACAAGTGGAACGTTGACCTACAATGGAAATCCGGTTGCTCAAGATGACCTTATAGACGACCTTGCCGCTTTGACATATACTACGGCGTCCGGAGCGTTTGGTTTGGATTATACCACTTTTGGTTTTAGGGTAAAGGACAGCGAAGATGCTTTAAGTACAAGTACCTATACGAATACAATTACCGCTTTGGAGGATACCGATGGCGATGGCCATCCAAATGTTACCGATGAGGATGACGACAACGACGGAACCCTGGATGTGGACGATGCCTTCCCGTTGGACGAGAACGAGGATACCGACACGGACAATGACGGTACGGGCGATAACGCGGATACCGATGATGACAATGACGGCACCCCGGATTCCGAGGATGCCTTCCCCTTGGACGAAAACGAGGATACCGACACGGACAATGACGGCACGGGCGACAACGCCGACACCGATGATGACAATGACGGCACCCTAGATGTGGACGATGCCGTCCCCTTGGACGAAAATGAGGATACCGATACCGATGGTGATGGAACGGGCGACAA
>JBCDBE010000098.1:0-12541 GCA_039184365.1 Bacteroidota bacterium
AGGTTGCTTTTGTTTCATCTTTTTTTTGAAAAGTTTAACAAAAACAAATAAAAACGCATTTTTAATTCCCTTGACAAGATTTTAAAGAAGTATTTCCGGATAATTTTTATGGTATTCACCTGAAACGATATCCCCATATCAAAATCAAGGGTACCTCACGTATTTTGTACTTTTGCACTTTAAATGAAAACAGTGAATAAAAAGGTGGTTGTTGGATTGTCAGGCGGAGTGGACTCGAGTGTCGCCGCATTTCTCTTGACGGAACGGGGATATGATGTCATTGGTCTTTTTATGAAGAATTGGCACGACGATTCCGTTACCATTTCGGACGAATGCCCATGGTTGGAAGACAGCAATGATGCGCTTATTGTAGCTGAAAAATTGGGGATACCCTTTCAAACGGTGGATTTGAGCAAGGAATACAAGGAACGAATCGTAGATTACATGTTCAACGAGTACGAAAGAGGAAGGACGCCCAATCCTGATGTGCTTTGTAATCGCGAAATTAAGTTTGATGTTTTTCTAAAAATCGCCCTGGATTTGGGCGCAGATTATGTGGCTACCGGACACTATTGTCAAAAAGGGGTTGTCCAGAATGCAGATGGAATGGAAACCTATCAATTGTTGGCGGGTAGGGATGGAAATAAGGACCAATCCTATTTCTTATGTCAATTATCGCAGGAACAATTGGCAAAAACCCTGTTTCCCATTGGAGGATTGACGAAACCGGAGGTCCGCAAATTGGCTGCTGAACATAATTTGGTTACTGCCGATAAAAAGGATTCACAAGGGCTATGCTTTATTGGTAAAGTTCGATTGCCCGATTTTCTGCAACAGAAATTAAAACCTAAGAAAGGGGTTATTGTGGAAGTTCCCAAGGATTCAAGGCACTATACCGATGGCCAAACGCATTTTGACCTTAAAATACAAGAGCTGGCCTATTTCTCAGAGAAACCGGACTATACCTTGGAGGATGGAACCGTGGTTGGAGAACATTCAGGAGCACATTATTTCACCAATGGTCAGCGAAAGGGTCTTGACGTAGGTGGGACCAAGGAGCCCCTTTTTGTTTTGGATACGGATGTGGATGCCAATGTCATTTACACAGGACAGGGCAAGGACCATCCTGGACTATTACGCCGAACACTTTTTGTAAAAGAAGAGGAACTGCATTGGGTTAGGACGGATTTGGCCTTAAAGATTGATGATACCATGAGGGTTACCGCTAGAATTCGGTATCGTCAACCCCTGCAAAAGGCAACGCTCTACCGAGTAAATGGAGGGTTGTATGTGGACTTTGAAGAAAAGCAATCTGCCATAACCGAAGGCCAATTTGTTGCCTGGTATCAAGGGAATGAATTATTGGGTTCTGGCGTAATTTCATAAGATTGTGAAGAACAGAATCACAAAACTCTTTGGAATAGAATATCCTATAATTCAGGCGGGAATGGTGTGGGCCAGTGGTTGGCGTTTGGCTTCCGCAGTTTCCAATGCAGGGGGATTGGGCTTATTGGGTGCAGGAAGCATGTATCCTGAAGTCTTGCGAGAACATATTCAAAAGTGCAAGGTGGCAACGAACAAGCCATTTGGAGTCAATGTTCCCATGTTATACCCCGATTTGCAGGAAATCATGGACATAATCATTGAAGCGGGCGTGAAGATCGTTTTTACATCCGCAGGAAACCCAAAAACATGGACACCTTTCTTAAAAGGGCACGGTATTACAGTGGTGCATGTAGTAAGTAGCGTGAAGTTTGCCTTAAAAGCCCAAGATGCCGGTGTTGATGCTGTGGTGGCAGAGGGGTTCGAGGCGGGGGGACATAACGGTAGGGATGAAACGACCACTTTAGTGCTGATACCCGCAGTGAAAGAACAAATTCAAATACCGTTGATTGCAGCTGGAGGTATTGCCACGGGTTTGCAAATGATGGCGGTGATGGTATTGGGGGCTGATGGGGTGCAGGTCGGTAGCCGGTTTGTAGCTACTCCAGAAGCGTCCTCGCACAATGCCTTTAAGAAAGAGGTTGTGAAGGCCAAGGAAGGAGACACGCAATTGACCTTAAAGGAACTGGCCCCGGTTCGTCTGATCAAAAATGAATTTTATCAACAAATCATCCAAGCTTATCAAAAAGGGGCATCCACGGATGAACTTAAAGTATTGTTGGGCAGGGGCCGTGCCAAAAAAGGAATGTTCGAGGGCGACCTTGTAGATGGGGAACTCGAAATAGGTCAGGTTTCGGCATTGATTCACGACATTAAGCCTGCTTCCCTTCTTGTTAAGGAATTGATTGCGGATTTTAAAAGGGCCCAAAATAAGGTTGCCCAGTTAGGGTGGTAAACCATGAAAGGGCATTTCGTCGAAAAAATATGCGACGGAAGCATACATGATTATCTTTGTTTTTAATGAAAAAGGTACTTTATTTTTTTGTTGCCTTGAGTGTACTCCAAAATCTTTGGTGTCAAGTTGAAACGGATAAAGCACTCCATTTTTTGGGAGGAAATTTGTTTGGACTTGCCGGTGCAGGAATCGCTAAACAAATTTCCGACGGTAACCGTTGGTGGACTTTTGCCGGCGCGGTAGGGGGAAGTGCCCTTGTTGGTTTGGGAAAAGAGGCAATAGATGCCGGTCAAAGTGATAATAGTTGGGACAATGACGATCTTTTGGCTACCATTTTAGGAGGCGTGACCGTGGGCATCACTATCGATATTTTCACCGATCATAAAAAGAAGGGCAGACAACTACAGGGAAACCTAAATAATACTGGAAAAAATTTTCAAGAACATCACCGGTACGTTCGGCTGGAGAAACTACTTAAAAATGGGCAGGCCCCTACCTTACTGATGCTTTCACTTCCTTCCGATTTATTAGAGTAACCCCCTCGCCTTGATTTCCAAATATTTATTTATGGTATTGATTGACAGGTTTTCAGGCTTGGTTAGAATGGTCTGGATACCGTAATTGTTGAGCTCCTTCTGCATCAATCGTTTTTCCAAAAGAAACTTTTCAGCAATGGTCTTGTGATAGATGCTTTGTACATCTTCAGCATTTATGGTGACCAGCTTTTCCAATTCGGTATTCTCAAAAAAGATGACCACGAGCAGGTGTTGTTTGCCCATGGCCAACAAATAGGGCAACTGTCGTTTTAAAGCACTGATATGTTCAAAATTGGTATAAAGCAATAGAAGGCTTCTATGGGTGACCTTTCGTTTTAGGTGGGCGTAGAGGTGACCAAAATCGGACTCGCTGAAATCCGTATTGATGTTATATAGCGTTTCCAGAATAGTGTTGAGATGTGTTATTTTTTGTAGTGCTGGAACATAATTTTCCACCTTTTTGGAAAAGATCAAGAGGCCTGTTTTATCATTTCGCTTTAAGGCCACATTAGAGAAGGCCAAAGTGGAATTAATGGCGTAATCCACCAATTTTAATCCGTTAAAGGGCATTTTCATTACCCTACCGGTATCAATAAGGGAGAAGATGGGCTGTGATTTTTCGTCTTGATACTGGTTCACCATCAATTGACGCTTCTTGGCACTGGCCTTCCAATTGATGGTCCTAAAATCATCGCCGTGAACATATTCCTTTATCTGCTCAAATTCTTGGGTATGACCAATTCTTCGGATCTTCTTGAGACCCATTTCGGTAAGACGATTGCTTACCGCCAAGAAATCGTATTGTTGCATCTGGATGATGCTTGGATAGACCGGGGCCATCCGGTCTTTTTCAAACGTAAATCTCCGTTTGGTGATCTTTAAGGGGGATGAAGCATAAACATTAAGGTTTCCAAAAACATATTCACCCCGCTCCACGGGTCTAACGGCATATTGAAACGTTTGAGGAACCCCTTTTTTTGCAAAGGTTTTATGGAGGAAATCCCTTTTCTGGAATTGTTCGGGAAGTTCATCGATGAGTTCAATTCCGGTTTCAAAAGGGTATTTGCTCGAAAATTGAATCACTATAGGATTATGATCACTGTTTGATAATTTTTGGGGTATTTCCCGTTTGGCAATGATGGCGTTCCTGGTTCCGTAAAGCAGATAGATGTCCGTAAAGAACAATGCCAATAATACAAAGGTCAATATCCAACAAATGGGATAAAACCACTCCAGCCAATAGGAGAATACAAAACCGCCTGCAAGGAGGGCTAGGTACCGGAAAAACTGGTTGTGTATGTACAGTGATTTTAGGAAACGCATCAACGGGGTATTTCTACCGATTCCACAATCATACCAATTACGTTTTCTGGGGTCATGCCTTCCATCTCCCGCTCTGGGGTCAAAATAATCCGATGGTTCAAAATAGGAAGAAGCGCTTTCTTAACATCTTCGGGAGTAACAAAATCCCTACCGTTGATCGCTGCAAATGCCTTAGCTACGTGCATGGATGCAATCGATGCCCTTGGGGACGCTCCCAAATACAAATGGGGGTGGTTGCGTGTTCGGGAAATAATTTCTGCAATGTACCGTACAATTTTTTCCTCGACCAAAACATCGTGTACGTTGTTTTTAAACGCTTCCAACTTTTTTGGCAAAAGCACGGGTTTAACCAAATCCTGGGGGTTTTGGGATTTTCGGTCGTGATGGGTCTGAATGATTTGTACTTCCTCCTCCACAGAAGGGTAATCCACTTTAATTTTAAATAAAAAACGATCTAACTGGGCCTCAGGAAGTGCATAGGTGCCTTCTTGTTCTATTGGATTTTGAGTAGCCAAAACCATAAAGGGATTGGCCATTTTGTACGTGGTGCCATCAACGGTTGCCTGTCGTTCTTCCATAGTCTCAAAAAGGGCAGCTTGCGTCTTTGCAGGTGCCCTATTGATTTCATCAATTAAAATAATATTTGAAAAAATAGGTCCCTTTTTAAACTCGAAATCGGATTCCTTTACATTGAACACTGAGGTACCCAAAATATCACTGGGCATTAAATCTGGGGTAAACTGAATACGACTAAAACCAGTTTTCAAGGTTTTTGCAAAGAGTTTAGCGGTAATGGTCTTTGCTATCCCCGGGACACCCTCAATTAAAACATGTCCATCTACCAAAAGGGAAACAATGAGCAATTCCATAAAGTTTTGTTGGCCCACAATGACCTTCCCCAATTCGGATTTGATACTGTTCACCGATTCATTTAGTTCCGTAAGAGGGATTCGACTGTTAAAATTTAATTCTTCCTTATTGTCCATCTGCTCTCGCTTTAAATTGTTGGATACTTTGTTCTAGGCGCTGCAATTCTTCGTTACTGACCTTTTGAGCCTTTTGTAGGCGAATCAGATTTTTAAATAACGTTTGTACCTCATCGTCCGAGTGGTTGCTTCTAAGGGCCAAGGTATGGTAGAACTGGGGGTCCCATTTTTCAGTTCCCAAGTAGAACCGTGTTCTTACGTAGTCTAAAAAATAGTGGATTTTGTGCTGGGTAATCTCCATTTGTCTATTGTTTTCAAAATACATATCGGCAATGGTACGTGTAAAGGCTAAGGTTTGGTTTTTCAGGGGTGCAATCACCTTGATTGCCCTCTGTTTCCGTTTACCTTCAAAAATGATATACACCAACGCCCCTATCAGGACCAAATAATAGGCCCATTTAAACGCTTTGGTGTTCAGAAAGAGGTACATGGGCGAAGTGTAAAACGTTTTCCCAGCTTTATAATGGTTGTCCACAAAAACAGGAAAATTCGGGTCAATATAGCTTAGGAGCCCAGCGGTGTATTTGCTTTGGTCATCCTTGAGTACAAAATAGTTGGTAAAAGCCTCTGGAAAGGTGGATAGCGTGATTTTCCCTTTTCCAAACGGTTGTTGCACGATGGTGACTTCTTCCTTTTGATTGGGTAGACTGTCATTCTCCAAACTAACTTGACCCAATATAATACCGTTCAACGTATCCAGTTCACTAAAGTGAATGCTATGGTAATCCTTTTCAAAAGGAACATTTTGGACCTTCAATCGCTTATTGGCCAAACTGTGCCGAAAGACAGGTTGAATGCTTTGCGGGTCATATATACTTGAGACCTCTAGGCCCAAGGTATCCAATAATTTATATTCAAAAGATTTGGATGCCATAAATAAATGGTTGCCTTTTTCTACCCAAGACAATACTTCCCGTAAATCGGTTTTGCCTAATTCTATGGAACCATTTACAAATACATAGGTACCGTTTAAGGAATCGATTCTGGATAGGAATTCATAAGGAGTTCGGTATACTTGTTGGGTGAGGGGAAAATAATTGGGTAATAGGTCATTGATCACCTTGGTACCATAAGGAATGGTATGGTTAGTGACATAGGAGGGAAACCAATTGATTTTCTTCGGTTTGTTGTACTCAAAAACCAAAAGCAGCATAAGAGCAACTACCCCAATAATGATATATGCCTTCCCCTTTTTAAACATCGGTAGCTATGGAATTTCTAAGTTGGTCAAAATTGATTTTTGCTTTATCGTATCCTTCGCTATCTATTACAAATTCCCCATACCAGACGTGGTCGTACAATAAGGTGACTTTTTGGAAGAGGGGCCTTAATTTGGATTGGGAGAGTTCTTCAATGTAATCCTCATTGGTCTTTTGCAATTCCCAATTAATCAATTCCCTTTCGGATAAGAGCTGTAATAAGTAGAGATAATAATAACGAATGGCCAATCGATAGTTCCTGTTATCCAACGCCTGTTTTATTAACCCCTGAATATCTTCGGTCTTCATAAGTCGTTCTTCTTCAGATAGTAACACCATTCCTTCATTGTTCTTGGCAAACAGGATATTCTTGGTATTGGCTTTAATAAAGAATCGAATAAGAAGAAAAAGAAGTAGCCCCAATAGTACGTATGGAATGTACCTTAAAAAGGCAGCTATGTAGGAAGGTGCTGCATCCACTCCAAAGAGCCATTCAAAAAATCGTCTTAGGATGTTGTAAAACCAATTCTTGACCCCTTCCCACCACGAATTGTCCGTCTTCTCTATTTGATAGTTGAATTTATCATCAGCCTTAAAGGGCGCTAGATCAGCTTCGGTAATTTCTACGAGGCCAATCTCCTGGTCATCAAATTTTACAGCAATACTATCCCTTTGGGATAGTATCCAAAAAGGAACGATGAGAAGCGGGATAAGAAGCCCAAATTTACGCATACTAGTCGTTCCCTTCTTTTCCTAGATTCTGAATACGCTCCATGGTTCCCGTAAAATTTTTCTTTTCGTTAAGGTTAAAAAAGATGAAAGCTGCAGCTACAAGGGACACGGTTTGAAGTATAAACTGCACCATATATGCCATTAAATTGAGAAGGATATAAACAGGGTCAAATACATTGCCCATGCTTTCCGCGTCCATTTCCCCGGAAAAGACCCCCATTTTTATCCAAAGGTAAATAACCGAAGGAATCTGAAAAACGTACCCTATGACTAAAATTATAATCCCCAGAACGAAAAGCGCGGCGAAGGTCATCCACCAATTATCCTTTATTAAGGTAAATCCGTATTGAAACGAATCGGTAACGCCCTTGTTCATGAATACCAAAATACTAAATGACAACATCAGGGGAGGGTAGAGGTAAATCCCTGGAATAAAACAGAGCATAAAACCGGCAACCAGGACAAGCCCAACCAAAAAGGAGAGTCCTATAAAATTCCAAAACTTGTTGTAGGCTTCCCTTCGAATATAATCGTATTCCGTATGGCCCTTATGATCACTGTACGATTTGATGTAATACAGTACGGTGGCCTGTGTGAGACCATACATCGCAATTGCGGAGACCATAAGGCCCAAAACGGCAATGATTAGGAACAATGGATTGATATCTGGTCCTTCTGACTGAAAGTCAAAATTGAACAACCCATTAAAGGAATAGAAATAGAACCCCAGGAAAAGCATGGTGGTAAAAAGGTAGGGCCCAACAATTTTTAGAAGTGTTCCAAAAAAGGGTTTGAACTCAAACTTGATAAAATTGAAGGAATCGGTTAAAATTTCACCCAGTTCCCGTTGTTTTTTAAACTCAATGTACGGTTTGCTCTGCATGCTTTTTCTTTTTGTTCAATTGATAGGGATATATCACGTAGTAAAATATAATTAGGCTTAAAGATCCCAGTATAATGGTGATGGCCAGCCAATCCGGCATTTCGGTATGTCGGGTGACAAAGCCCTCCAGAAATCCGGCCACGATAAAAAATGGAATGGTACTGATAACGATCTTTAAACCGTTCTTAACCCCGCGCTTAAAGGACTCCAGTCTGGAGTACGTACCGGGGAACAACATCCCATTGGCCATGACCAACCCCGCACATCCGGCAATGATAATCACCGAGATTTCAATGGTTCCATGGATCCAAATGGTTCGGGCCGATTCCCATAGCAATCCCTTGTCATAGAAAAAGTACTGAAAGCTACCGAGCATAAGTCCATTTCTAAGTAAAATCCAAAGCGTTCCCACCCCCAGAAATATGCCAAGGGCAAAAGCAAAAAGGGCCACTTTGATATTGTTTATGGTGATGCCAAGGAACATGTTAAATTCCCCCATTTGCTTATATACCGCCATAGGGTCTCCCTTTTCAATATTGTCCAAGGTCATATTTACATAACCATCACCAAGGATGGACCGCACAAAATCCCCATCATTTGCTACTGAGAAGGCTCCTACCATACAAAAAAAACCAAATACCAAAAACGAAATCAATAATTCCCTTTGATGCGCATAAAACATGCTGGGAAACTCCATTTTCCAGAAGCCGACAATACGGTTCTTGGATTCGCGTTTGGTTTTATATATTTTCTGATGCGCTTGTGAAGCTACAGAATTGAGGTAGACTTGGGTATTACTGTTGGGGTAGAAGGTTTTGGCGTAACTTAAGTGGTCGGTGATTTCTATATAGAGGTCAGAAAGTTGGTCTGGAGATAGTTCCCTTTTGCTGTTTAGAGCCTCTTCGAATGCAACCCATTTATCTTTATTTTGCTTTACGAATGCCGCCTCTCGCATTAAATTTGCGCCTTTGCTTGTAAAGAAACCAAAAATATGAACCAATTTCAAATAGAAACTGCCCAAAATGTGACTATCGACCAGAATAGTTCCAATCTTGGGGAGCGCATGCTGGCTTACATCATTGACAGTGTCGTGATAACAGTTTACACTATTTTGGTCATTTTACTTTTAGTCTCATTAGAGGTAGATTTTGAGGATCTCTGGGCATTGTATCTCTTGGTAACCTTGCCCGCCTTTCTATATTACCTGTTGTTTGAAACCTTTACGGATGGTAAAACCATTGGAAAGGGTTTGATGAATTTGCGTGTGGTAAAATTGGATGGCACCAAACCCAATTTTGGAAATTACTTTGTTCGATGGATCCTTAGGATAATCGATGTAAGCCTTACTTCTGGTGCGGCAGCCGTCATTACCATTTTAATTCGTGGTAATGGACAGCGCATTGGGGACATAGCAGCAGGAACAACGGTTATTAGTGAGCGAAAAAAGATACATTTAAAAGATACCTTGTTAAAGGAGATTGCAGATGATTACAAACCCCAATTTCCACAGGTGACCGTGTTTAAAGATGCAGAGGTGCAGACCATCAAGGAACTTTACGAAAAGGCGAAGAGGAATGGAAATCATAATGTTATCGTTTCATTGGACAAACGCATAAAGGAAGTGATGAACGTTTCCACGGATATGAAGCCTATTGACTTTGTAGACGTGATTATCAAGGATTACAATTACTATACCCAAAAATTATAGCCTGTGTTTTATCAAACCTTGGATATTTTGGGAACCATTGCTTTTGCCATTTCAGGAGTATTGGTGGCCATGGACAAACGATTGGATGTATTCGGTGTTCTTATTATTGCCTTTGTAACGGCCATTGGTGGAGGTACTTTACGCGACCTGCTTATCGGTAATACACCCGTGGTGTGGATGCGGGATGCCATATACGTGATTACCATTGGGATTACTGTCGTTCTTGCCATTGTTTTTTCCAGTCGATTAAAGTACCTACGGAAATCATTGTTTTTATTCGATACTATTGGAATTGGTCTTTTTACGATGATTGGTGTGGAAAAGGGGTTGGAAGTTGGTCTTTTGCCCATTATGTGTATTGCCTTGGGAACCATGACGGCAAGTTTTGGAGGGGTAATACGGGATATCCTTTGTAACGAGATCCCTGTTATTTTCAGAAAAGAGATTTATGCAACGGCTTGTATTGTCGGAGGATTATCGTATTTTCTTCTGGATGCTTCTGGACTCCCTGAAAGGTATTGCTATATCATGGCTATCTTAATGGTTATCCTAATTCGATTATTGGCGGTTAGATTTGGCATTTCATTGCCAAATATCTACCGGAATAAAAAAGCCTAAAGTACTTCGGCATTTACAATATAGACGTTGCGCATGGGCCATTCCCCTTGGTCGATATCCACCTGGTTGATTTTATCCACCACATCCATTCCCTCAATGACCCGGCCAAAAGGGGTATAACTGCCATCCAAATGATAGGATCCAGGTTTTGTGACCACAATGAAGAACTCGAATGGAGAAGCCAACTTGTGGGGATTGTCCCTTTCACTGCTGGGCATGGAAATGGTCCCCCTATGGTGTTGATGTCCCTTTCTGGTGTCGGGAGGGAGTAGGTAACGACCAATGGATTTTCGCTTGGCGCTTGTTTCTTTATCATCAGAATTTCCGCCTTGAATAATGAAGTCAGGGACTACCCGATGGAATTGGGTATTATTAAAATATCCCTTCTTGGTCAAATAGATAAAATTCGCCTTGTGGTAGGGAACATTGTTATAGAGCTGTATGGTAAAACTGCCCATACTGGTTGTCAAACGAACTCTGTTTTCCTTTGAGTTTTTAGCATACTCGAAAAAAAAATCAATGGCATTTTCCTCATTTAATCGGAAGGTATCTTTTTCAATCTCTTCAACCTTATTAACGACCTCAACGGAAACGGTATCCTTTGCGCTTATATTTATTTGGGAAGACGTTTCTTGTGGTACTTTTTTATCTTTTGTTCCACAGCTTGCTATGAAAAATAGTAGTAAACTTGTCAAGAATGTCACTTTTTTTAACCGCATGTATTTTTCCCATTTTCGTGAACAGGTCGTAAAAATAAAAAATCTACCGTTGCCCGGCGAGGTTGCACATTATAAGATGGAGCCTGAAGTCCGGAGACAGTTTAGGGAAAAGGGAAATCTGGTAAAGGATAAGGCCAAAAGGGCCGCGGTCATGGCCATTTTTTATCCCAAATTGGAAGAAACCTATCTTTTGCTGATGCTCCGGAAGGAGTATCCGGGAGTACATTCCAAACAAATCGGTTTTCCAGGGGGAAAAGTGGAAAAAGGGGATAAGGACTTACTTGAAACTGCCAAGCGTGAGACTCATGAGGAGGTGGGTATCATGCCAGAAACCATTGAAATGGTAAAGCCATTGACTGAGGTTTATATTCCCCCCAGTAACTTTTTGGTACAGCCTTTTTTGGGGCTCTATCCGGAAACACCTGACTTTATCCTTGACCCCAAAGAAGTGGAGGCGCTTTTGGAGGTTCACCTCGAAGATTTTTTGGATGAGACCAACCTCCTGGAGCAAAGACTGACCACCTCATATGCCCATGATATTTTAGTACCTGCCTTTAAATTAAATGGTTACACGGTTTGGGGAGCTACGGCCATGATGTTAAGTGAAGTTAAAGATTTACTGAAACAGGTGCTTTAGCGCCTATTTTGTAAATTAGCCCAGTATCAGAACCCTATGGATATTTTTAAGAAGACCCCTTTTGGCCACAATCTTTTTCTAAAGAAATGGTTGATCCGGATTATGGGGCTCATCACCCACTCGAGATATAAGGGTTTTAACCAATTGAAAATTGAGGGTTCCGAGATTATTCGTGAACTTCCGGAAAAAAATGTACTTTTTGTAAGTAACCACCAGACGTATTTTGCCGATGTGGTGGCCATGTTCCATGTGTTCAATGCTGCTTTAAGTGGAAGGGAGGATAACATCAAGAACATTCTTTATCTCTGGAACCCCAAGCTTAACTTCTATTATGTTGCCGCTAAAGAGACCATGAAAAAAAGTCTATTGACCAAAGTGCTGGCCTATGCCGGTTCCATAAGCATAGAACGTACATGGCGAGCGGACGGTCAGGAAGTGAACCGTAAGGTAAAGTTCAGTGATATCTCCAATATCGGTATTGCATTGGACGATGGTTGGGTTGTTACTTTTCCACAAGGAACTACAAAACCATGGAAACCGTTGCGGAAAGGAACGGCCCATATCATTAAAAAGTACAAGCCCGTTGTGGTACCGGTTGTTATTGACGGATTTAGGCGTTCGTTTGATAAAAAAGGGCTCTACATAAAAAAGAAGGGAATACTGCAATCCATGATCATAAAGCAGCCCTTGGAAATCGATTATGAAAATGAATCGGTGGATCAGGTCATAGAAAAACTAGAATATGCCATTGAACAGCACCCTTCGTTTTTACACGTTATACCCCAAGAGGAACTGGCGGCATATGAGGCAGACCATCAGAAAAGAAGATACAGTTATAAAGGGGAAAGTTAGACTTCCAGCC
>JBCDBE010000099.1:0-12401 GCA_039184365.1 Bacteroidota bacterium
AAACGTCGCTCTTGTTTAATCTATTCCTTTCTATATCTTGTGAAGGTCGAATAGGGTTCTCCCTCTTCAAATGGTTCTCCAGTTTCTATTTTTTTGTTTAGGATAGTAAGATTAATAAAATCTTCACCGAAAGATGTAAAAGTCATTTCACTGCGTTCGAGCTCACCATCCGGATTATAATATTTAAACAAGTATTTTTCGGAACTAATGTCGCCTTGGGGTTGTTTTTCATATTTACCTAGAAAAGTTCCGCAATTGCTGCAATCATTCAAATTACTTCCTTCATAACAGAACCATTCAAACTCACCATTTAAAAAGAACTCAATTTTACGATTACCGTCACATTCTTTAAAAGTAGATAATACTCTACTAGGTTGGAAGAATTCTCCATTATCATACTCTCTCCAAGTTCCAACAAATCGGGCATTATCGGGATCAAAAACCTCATTATTTGAGTCTTCAACACTTCCGCAGGAAACAAATAATACCACAATCAAAAACTTTAAAAAACCGAATTCTTTCATACAAGTTTCTGATTAAATCAAAAGTAGCCTTAACGCAATTTACGGATTTAGGCCAATTGTTAATTGTTTTTTAAAGCTCTAGCTCCCCAATAGTTGATTATTAATAATTGTCAAGATTACGGTTCCCAATTGCTTTAAGAACAAAAAATGGGCCGTATCAACTTTTGAAGGTTTATCCGCCAGAACTTTAATATTGCTAGGCATGAAGATAAGCAGTTTTTTCAAAATCCTTAAATGCTTAAACCTTCAAATTTTGTATTTGGGAATTCTTATCTAGATGGTACTTTTGCCGGCATGAATAAATGGTGGCATTATCATTTGTTAGTCCTTGTGGAGTTTGTGGTAGATTTCATAGATACCATTGCGGGTGGTGCCTCATTTATTACCCTGCTTACCTTAATTTTTTTGGGACTGCCGCCTGTCATAGCCAACGGTACCAATAGGATGGTCATTACCATACAAACTGCCATGGGTGTGGCAGGATTCAAAAGCAAAGGTGTATCTACCTATCCATTCAACCTCTATTTGGGTATAGCGGCCTTCTTTGTGGCCATTATTGGTGCCCAGATTGCCGTTGACATCAAAGGTGAGACCTTTAACCGTATTTTGGCGGCCATACTAATCGCGGTAGTGCTACTGATTGTTTTCAAGCCCAAGGTCACTTTTACCGATCTGACCGAAAGTTTGACAGGTAACTATCGTTGGATTGGGATGATGGTCTTCTTTCTTTTTGACATTTATGGGGGTTTTATCAATGCGGGCATTGGTTTTGTCATTATTCTCTATCTCCACTTTGTCCATCAAATGAATTTGGCACGGGTCAATGCCACAAAAGTTGCCGTGGTTTTTATCTATACTTTGGTTGCCCTGTCAGTATTCATATGGAACGATAAGGTAAATTGGTTGTTGGGATTGATTTTGGCCATCGGTCAGGGGATTGGTGCCTGGATTGCTAGTAGGGTTTCAGTGAATAAGGGGGATGGCTTCATAAAACTGTTTTTAATCATAATGGTTGTTGCCATGGCCATGCGGCTTTGGTTTTTCATATGAATAATGAAGATATTTGCCATCATACAAACCAAACGGTAATTCCTATTAACCATTAACCCTAAACAACACTATGCCAGGATTCGAATTATTTGGGAAACACGAAAGAAAACAGGTTCAAGATGTACTTGATAGTGGTGTTCTGATGAGGTACGGATTTGATGGCATGCGGAACGGTACTTGGAAGGCCAGGGAATTGGAAGCTGGCGTTGCCAAAAGAATGGAGGCCAAATATTGCCATGTGTTAAGTAGCGGAACGGCAGCTTTAACCGTTGCCCTTGCAAGTGCTGGAGTAGGAGCAGGGGATGAGGTTATTATGCCCACCTTCACTTTTGTGGCCAGTTTTGAATCCGTTCTAGCTGTAGGGGCCATTCCCATTTTGGTGGATGTTGACGATACCTTGACCTTAAACCCTGAAGCGGTCAAAAAATCGATTTCTAAAAATACCAAGGTCGTTATGCCTGTGCATATGTGCGGCTCCATGGCCGACTTGGATGCCTTAAAAGTAATTTGTGAAAATTATAATTTACTATTACTGGAGGATGCCTGTCAAGCCATTGGGGGGAGCTATAAAGGAAAACCCTTGGGAAGCGTTGGGGATTTAGGGTGTTTTTCGTTTGATTATGTAAAGACCGTTACTTGTGGTGAAGGAGGAACACTTATTACCGATAACAAAGAGTTTTACGAAAATGCCCATAAATATTCTGATCATGGCCATGACCACTTTGGGAACGATAGAGGTGCTGAAACCCATCCTTTCCTGGGGTATAATTTCCGTATTTCGGAACTGAATGCTGCCGTTGGCTGCGCCCAGATTCAGCGATTGGATGAATTCATAGCCATTCAAAAAAAGAACTATTCCATACTAAGGGAAGGGCTAAGTACCGTCAAAGGGGTGACTTTTAGAAGGGTTCCGGATGGAGGAGAGGAGAATTATTCGTTTTTTAACTTTTTTCTTCCTTCGGAGGCATTGACTCGAAAGGCGCACAAGGCATTGGGAGCGGCCGGGGTGGATGGCTGTTTTTATTGGTATGATAATAACTGGCACTACTACAGAAAATGGGAACATCTACTTCAAAAAAAATCGTTGGGACAATTACCTTCTGAGGTTTTGGAACGCTTACCTGATTATTCCAAAGCGGATTTCTCGGGCTCTGATTATTGGATGGGACGTACCATTTCCTGTCTCATCAAGTTGGGTTGGACCGAAGAAGAAGTGCGGCTAAGGGCAAAACAGATGGTTAAGGTACTTGAGCACATCTAGTTTCCCTGTCAATTGGACGTTAGTACCCCACATATTCCACAATTTCCAGACCGTATCCTACAATACCGACCCGCTTGGATTGTTCCGTATTGGTAAGCAAGCGGATTTTGGTAATATTCAAATCATGCAGAATTTGTGCCCCTACGCCAAAATCCTTGGTATCCATCTCAATTTTGGGGGCTTTGAAAATACCCTTTGCCTGGCGTTCTTTTAAATCCCTGAGCCGGTTCAAAAGATTCATGGACCTTGCATCTTGATTTATAAAGATAAAAGCACCTTGCCCTTCCGCATTGATGGCTTTGAACATGTCATGCAGTTTATCCTCGGGGTTATTGGTCAAGGTCCCCAAAATATCATTATTGACCAAAGTGGAATTGATTCTGGTCAGCACACGATCACCCTTGTTCCAATCTCCTTTTGTCAAAGCTATATGCACTTGATCATTGGTGGTTTGTTGATAGGCGTGTAATCTAAAATCGCCAAATCGGGTGGTAATGTTGAAATCTTCCTTTTTTTCAATGAGACTGTCATGCTCCATGCGATAGGCAATCAAATCTTCAATGGAAACTATTTTTAAATCAAATTTTTTAGCGACGTCCAGAAGCTCCGGCAAACGCGCCATGGTACCATCTTCATTGAGGATTTCGACCAATATTCCGGCGGGTTGAAGACCCGCCAATCGGGCAAAGTCAATGGCGGCTTCCGTATGCCCCGTTCTGCGCAGTACGCCTCCTTTTTTTGCTTTTAAGGGAAAAATATGACCGGGTCTTCCCAGTTCATGGGGCTTTATGGTCTTGTCCGTCAACGCTTTAACCGTTTTTGCTCGATCGTGTGTTGATATACCGGTCGTGCAACCATAACCGATAAGGTCAACCGACACGGTAAACTGGGTGTGGTGCAAAACCGTATTGTTTTCGACCATCATGTTCAAATCCAGTTCTTTGCATCGCTCTTCGGTCAATGGGGCACAAATAAGCCCTCGGCCATGGGTCGCCATAAAGTTGATCATCTCTGGGTTGACCAATTCGGCAGCTGCGATAAAATCCCCCTCATTCTCCCGATTTTCATCATCTACCACAATAATGACCTTTCCCTGTCTTATGTCCGAGATGGCTTCTTTAATGGTGTTTAGCTTAATTGCAATCTCCATATTATGCTTTTTTCGCTTTCTTTTTAAACTTAAAAAATTCCGTGATACGTTGTATAAAATTCCCATCGCCCATCAGTCCCCGATCTGCGGTAGCCCTTTTGGTCAAATAAATACTCAAGGGCAACATGATCATGGTGGAAAGCCATGCGCCCAGCATGGGATTGATTCCCCCTTTTTTGGCCGAATTCTCAGCAAATACCCCGATAAAATAGTAAGTAAGGAATAAAATTATAGCAATGACCATAGGTAGTCCCAGCCCTCCTTTTCTAATGATGGCACCCAGTGGGGCGCCTACAAAAAACAGGATGATGCAAGCAAATGCCAATGCAAATTTCTTGTGCAGGGAGAGGATGTGCCTGTTGTAAATTTCATAGCGTTTTTCAAGCTCTTCCTTTTTTCCATTGACCGTGTTGAGAATATTGGTAATGGAATTTTTAGCATTGTTAAACAATTGGGATTGCTGCCATTCAGGGACCAGGGTGACCAAATTATTAACATCGGCAATGGTATCGATTTCTTTTGAATTGGCTATTTGAATAGTTTTTACCTGCTTTTTTAAACTATCGACATTCACTGGGAAAGCCCCCATGCGTATGTAAACGTTTTTTGAAAAGGCCTTGACCTGTTTTAGGTTGTTATCGCGAAGCGAATCAATATCTTTGGTAAGACGAACTACATTTTTCATTTTGTCCGTCATAATATCGGATTCCGCTTCTATGTCCTGATTGTTCAAATCAGAAACATCAATATTGGAAATGTAGGTCTCAAAATCTGCCCGGGTAAAAGGATGTTTTCTTTTGTCCTTTGCGGATTTAGGCTGCATTTCATCATAGCGGTAACCGTCTTTCAAAACCAATTGGATAATATCAGATTCCTCACTGCTAATAAGCTCCCCGGTCTGTGCTTTAATGACGGTAGTATTTTGATTGGTCTTGGATTTTTGGTGTATGATGACATCGTTGAGGTATTGGTCCTTATCCCCGGACTTCTTTGCTACCTTCATATTCATGTCCGTTCCTTCAATATCACTGAACACCCCTTCCACAATGACCGCGGCGGGCTTCACCTTGGCTATGTTGCGGCGCATATTGAAAACCTTTTGCTCCGAAGCGGGAATCACATTGTTGGCTAAAAAGAAAGCACATACGCCCAACAAAATAACAAAAGCGATAATGCTTCGCATTGCTTTTTGCAAGGAAACCCCAGAGGCCTTCATGGCGGCGAATTCATAATTTTCCGCAAAGGCCCCAAACGTTAATAATGATGCCAATAGCACTGTCAATGGCAGTACCTTATCAATCAAGGTAGGCATATAGTAAAACAGGAACTTACCTATAATCCAAATGTCCAAATCCCTGCCCGCCAGATCATCAATGAACAACCAAACGGTCTGAAAAATGAAAATCACCATTAAAATGGCAAAGGAGCTGAAAAAATTATAAAGGAAACGCGATAGTATATACCGGTCAATTATAGGCAACACAGAAAGTTCATTAATTCTTTATGATATAATAGCCTTCATCTTCATACTTGGCCTCGTCAAAGGTAAACAAGGTTTTTGATAAGGGTTGATCGGTTTTGAAAGAATTAACGGTAATGGTGGTCTTGGTACCATTGCTACCGGTTTCAATAAGTTTATGGATGTGCTTGGTCTCTGCGTCAATACCCAATAAAATGGACGTAATATCCGAATTGGAATCAATGGGGGTCAGCTTCACATATTGAACCTTTCTACCTTGAACATTTTGGAGGATATCCCAAGCGCAGTTGTGTCCCTTCCTATAAAAGGTTAGCATCTTCGAAGGGGTTATGGTCTCCTCATCTTCGGACTTATCGTCTATGGTCACTTCCTCATTGTCTGGAATGATGGTGTATAGTTTGTTTCCATCATAAATTTGTGTGGCCCCAAAGAAGTTAGCCCGGTATTTATCACCTTTTAATGTGACATTCCCTCTGGTCTCACTTTTGGTGTTGGCCTCAGTATTTTCCAATGTGTATTTGAAATCAATGGCAATATTGTTGTAGGAGACCACTTTAGTGTAAACTTCATCCAAAAGTGCTTTGGCTTTCTCAGAATCCTGTGCCTGTAAGCACAGAAAAAAAAGCATAAGCGCAATTACGGTAAACGTTTTTTTGATCATAAGTTGTCGTTAATTTCTATTCTGTGTTTCGTTTTGTAATAGTTGCTCCAATGCAAACAGGTCGGGAACCAGTACCTGCCTTGCCTTACTTCCTTCAAAAGGCCCAACAATTCCTGCGGCTTCCAATTGGTCAATGATTCTACCCGCCCTGTTGTAGCCCAATTTTAACTTTCGTTGAATCAATGAAGCAGAGCCTTGTTGTGCGTTGATGATGACCTCTGCAGCCTCGCGGAACATACTGTCCCTTTCACTGATTTCGTAATCAATTCCTGTGCCAGAATCTTCCCCTACATATTCGGGCAATAGATGTGCATCGGGATAGGCCCGTTGCGAGCCTATGTATTCGGTTATTTTGGCTACTTCAGGCGTATCCACAAAAGCACATTGCAATCGTGTCACGTCGTTGCCCTGCGTAAACAGCATATCCCCACGACCTATCAATTGGTCGGCCCCCTGTGTGTCCAAAATGGTCCTGGAATCGATTTTTGACGTTACCCTAAAGGCGATCCTTGCAGGGAAATTGGCTTTAATAATTCCTGTTATCACATTAACGGAGGGTCGCTGCGTTGCAATAATCAGATGGATTCCAATGGCCCGTGCCAACTGGGCCAATCTTGCAATGGGCGCTTCCACTTCTTTTCCAGCGGTCATGATCAAATCGGCGAACTCATCAATGACCAAAATGATGTAAGGCAAAAATTTATGCCCGTCATTCGGATTCAATTTTCTGGATTTAAATTTTGTGTTGTATTCCTTGATGTTTCGGACCATTGCCACTTTCAACAATTCATAACGCTGATCCATTTCTATGCATAACGAATTGAGCGTATTGATGACTTTAGTATTATCTGTAATAATAGCTTCTTCAGCATCAGGGAGTTTTGCCAAAAAGTGGCGTTCAATTTTGTTGTAAAGGGTCAGTTCTACTTTTTTGGGGTCGACCAGAACAAATTTGATTTCAGCTGGATGCTTTTTGTAGAGCAATGAGGTAATTACGGCATTCAATCCAACGGATTTACCTTGTCCCGTAGCTCCGGCCATGAGCAGGTGGGGCATCTTGGCCAAATCAACCACAAAGGTTTCATTGCTAATGGTCTTTCCAAAGGCAATGGGCAGTTGCATCTCCGCCTTTTGGAACTTGGTGGAAGCAATGACGGAGCGCATGGAAACCACGCTGGCATTTTTATTGGGGACCTCTATACCAATGGTCCCTTTTCCAGGGATGGGTGCTATAATCCGAATTCCCAAGGCCGCCAAGGAGAGGGCAATGTCATCCTCTAAATTTTTGATTTTGGAAATACGGATACCAGCCTCAGGTACAATCTCATATAAGGTCACCGTAGGTCCTATGGTCGCCTTTATTTGGGCAATACCGATTTTGTAGTTTTTTAGTGTGGAAACAATTTTGTTCTTGTTTTCCTCCAGTTCCTCCTGATTGATGGTGATGCCCCCTGACGCACCATGCTCTTCCAACAAGTTGATGGGTGGAAATTTGTAATTGCCCAATTCCAACTTGGGGTCAAATTCTCCGAAGTCCTTAACCAATTTGGCTGCTCTCACATCTGTTTCCAAGGTTTCCTCCGCCACCTTTTCGACCTTAAGATCAATCACTTCCTCTTCAATTTGGGGAAGGTTGACGTCCAGTCCTGATTCTGGGTTTAGGGGCGGAATGTCTTTTTTATGGGTGTAGGTATCAATCTTTATTTCCTCCTCCTCAGGTTCGAGGCTGAGTTCGATGGGTTCGTCCCCCAAACCTTTTGAAATGGCTTTCGGTTTGGGAAAAGTAATGCTCCTAAAATAATTTCCAATACCCTCGGGAGAAAAATTGAAAAGCCGGACCATGATAACGACCAGGGTAAATACTAAAAGGAGAAACACGCCTATTTTCCCCATATAATCCTGAAGAAAATCATTCATTTCATACCCAATCTGTCCTCCAAGCAAGGGGTGTTCAAAAAAGAAAAACCCTAAGGCAATAGAAACCCAAATCACGCCCAAAAGTCCCCATATCCATTTTCCCCAAAGCTTATTTGTGTTAAGCCCCAGAAACAAGTAAAGTCCTGTAATGGCCAGAAGGACGGGAAAGGCAAAGGAGGCCAGTCCAAAGCCTTTGTACATAAAAAAATGGCTGATAGCAGCACCAAATTTGTTCAATAGGTTGGCAGACTCGGCATTTCTGTCCAAAAACTCGGAAAGGAGGCTTTGATCCTCTTGCCATGTAAAATAGAAGGATATAAAGGAAAAGAATAGTGCAAGGCTTAAAACAATTAAAAAGCAACCAAAGATGATTTTGTTTTTCTTTGACACCTTGAATCCCTGCTTTTTCTTGGATGAAGAAGCTTTTGATTTCCTTCGTTTGGTCGCCATGAATAAAAATAAGCCGCTAAGTTACAAATTTACGTTGCCCAAAGGGGTAGGGGATGTTTTGTTAGAAAACTTTTGGAATGTAAATGAGACATCCCACAATCACTGAAATTAAGGAAGCGGCCATTACGGCCCCTGCAGAAACGTCTTTGATCCACCCAATTTTTTCATTAAATCCCGGTTGCACAAAGTCGGCCAATTTCTCAACAGCCGTATTGACACCCTCAATACCCATAACCATTCCTATACATATGAATTGAAGTGCCCATTCCGTATTGGAGATGTCAAAGTAGAATCCAACTGCAGTCATGATTACCGCAATAGCAAATTGAATTTTAATACTGGATTCGGTCTTCAATAAAACAAAAAGACCTTTAAAAGCGTAACCAACACTTTTAATACGGTTGACGGCAAAAGGTTCCTTAGGCATCCATTAGTGCTTCAATAATAGCTTTGTCGCTGGCTGTTTGAAAATTTCAAAATTACGCATCTTGCAACGCTTCGAGCGCGGCTTTGTAATTGGGCTCGTCCACAATTTCAAGAACTTGTTCGGCATAGGTCACTATTCCCTTTTCGTTCAGGACCACTACCGCCCTGGAAAGCAACCCCTGCAAGGGTCCGTCCGTAAACTCCAGGTGGTAAGCTTGTCCAAAGTTGCCATCACGGAAATCGGAAAGGGTTTCCACCTTATCTATCCCCTCGGCACCACAGAATCGGGCTTGTGCAAAAGGCAAATCTTTAGAGATACAGAGTACTTTGGTATTGTCAAGTTCGACAGCTTCCTCATTGAACTGACGCACCGACTGTGCGCAGGTACCGGTATCAACGCTGGGAAAGATGTTCAGTATTATTTTACTTCCACTGTAATCGGACAACGATGCCGAACTTAAGTCATTTTTCACAAGGATAAAGTCGGGTGCTTTACTGCCTGTAGCAGGAAGATTTCCAAGGGTGTGTATTTCGTTTCCTTTTAAGGTTACTGTAGCCATTCTAATTCAAGTTTAAGGTTAAAAGCGAAAGTTTCATGGGCAATAGGATCAACAAAACCCTGTTATCACTACGCCAATGCGAAGGTAAAAAATGGATTTGAATTTTTAGGCCTTGGTAGGGATGGTCAACTGCTTTATTTTGATTTTAAAAGCAGCAAAAAAGAGGGTCATAAAAGGACTTAACCAATTGAATATGGCGTAAAAGAAATAGTCCCCGACGGCAACTCCCAAAACCCCACTATGATAGGCTCCGCAGGTGTTCCATGGCACCAAAACTGAAGTGACCGTTCCTGAATCCTCCAACGTCCGACTGAGGTTTTCAGGGGCCAATCCACGTTCTGCATAGGCTTTGGAAAACATTTTTCCCGGGACAACCAAGGCCAAATATTGGTCCGATGCGGTGACGTTCAGTGCCAGACAACTCCCCACTGTGCTGGCAAAAAGGCCAAAAGTGGTTTTTGCCAAATTCAATAATGATTTGGTAATACGCTGTAGTGCGCCAATACCATCCATGATACCCCCAAATACCATAGCACAGACAATCAACCAAATGGTGCCCAGCATTCCGGCCATTCCTCCCGAAGAAAACAAATCATTAAGAACAGGGTCCGAAGTCTCTATGTTGGTATCTACGGTGATTGCGTTCAGAATTCCTCTATATCCGGTTGAAAAATCCAATAGTTCCCCGCCCCCTAATTTGGCAACCAAATCCGGTTGAAACAAAAGGGCAAAAATACCTCCCAATAATGTTCCTATCAATAGCCCTAGTAGTGGAGGTGCCTTTTTCACAATGAGAAGAATGACAACCACTGGTACCAGGAAAAGCCATCCATTGATAGTGAACGTGTCGTCTATGGTGTTTAAAATGGTACTTGTATCGGCAACACCGGTGGTATCCATACTGAATCCGATAATAATAAAAACCAAGAGTGTTACGGAAATCGTGGGTATGGTCGTCCAGGTCATATAGCGTATGTGAGAGAACAACTCACCTCCTGCCATGGCAGGTGCCAAATTTGTGGTATCGCTTAAGGGCGACATTTTATCCCCAAAGTAAGCGCCTGATAGCACGGCCCCCGCGGTCATACCCATTGAAATACCCAAGGCCTCACCAATACCAACCAGCGCTATTCCCACTGTGGCAGCCGTAGTCCAACTACTCCCCGTAGCGATTGAGATGATGGCACATATAATAACGCAGGCCGCCAGAAAAATGGTCGGGTTCAATATTTGAAGACCGTAGTAGACCATAGCTGGAATAATACCACTTACCAGCCACGTCCCTGCCAAAGCACCTACCATTAAAAGAATGAGCAAAGCGCCAGTGGTAGAACGCACATTTTCTGCTACTTCGGCAATCATTTGTTTATAGGAGACCTTATTGAAAAAGCCCACCGTAGCTGCGACAGCTCCACCCATGAGAAGAATAAACTGATTGGAACCACTTAGGGCGTCATCGCCAAAAACATATACGTTGTAGGCCAGCATTCCAACCAGGGCGATGACCGGAATCAAAGCTTCCCAAATATTCAATTCCCTATTTTCAACTACTTCTTCGTTTTCCCGATACTTGGGCTTCTTGGTCTTTTTGGTCATAGGTTATGGTATTGCAGAAGCCTAATATTACAACATTGGTATCTGTTGTGCAAACAGCAGAAGGTTTCCACTAGGCCATTTGGGCAGTTTTTGGACCAAGAATCCCAAGCTGCGCCATACACTTTTTCATTTTTTGATAGGTATTTCCAATATCGTTGTCGAGGCCTATGGAAAAACGGATCAATCCATCCCTAAGGCCCATCTCCACTTGCTCTTCCAAGGGAATTTCAGAAGAGGTAGAGGTGCCTGGAGCACTGAACAAGGTTTTATAAAAGCCGAGGCTTACGGCTAAATACCCAAGATTTTTCCTTTGCATCAACTCCATTAGGGCATTGGCGGTATCCAAGGATCCAACATCCACAGTCATCAATCCCCCATAGCCGTACTCAGGATTCATTTGATCTTTCATGGTCTGATGCCCAGAATGGGATTCCAAACCAGGGTAAACCACCTTAAGTCCATCTTTTTGGAATTTTTGGGCCAAATAAAGGGTGTTCTCGCTGTGTTTTTTGATGCGAATATGCAGGGTTCTCATATTTTTCAGGATGGAGGCCGCCCTAAGACTGTCCAATGTACTGCCAAACAACATTCCCGCCCCATCATTAACATCTTTGAGGCTTAAGCAAAAATCCGTTGAAGCGCATACGGCGCCGGCTACGCAATCACTGGTTCCGTTGATAAATTTGGTAAGGCTATGAACAACGATATCGGCACCGAGTTGGGCGGCACTTATACTAAGCGGCGAAAAAGTATTGTCCACCACCAAAGGGATTCCATATTTTTTGGCCAGATGGGAGAGTGCCCGAATATCTGCAATTTCCAATAGCGGGTTACTGACCGCTTCACAATAAATCATTTTGGTGTTTTTGGAAATACCGTTCTCAACACGTTCCACATCGGTAATGTCCACAAATGAAGCACTAATGGAAAATTTGGGCAAAAAGTTTTTGAACAAAGCATAGGTTCCTCCATAAATGGTTCTACTGCTCACAATATGGTCCCCTGCGTTGCAAAGTTGCATGATAACGGCAGAAATGGCGCCCATGCCCGAAGCATAAACATTGGCGGTCTCCGTACCCTCCAAAGCGGCCAAGGCCTCACCTAAATAGAGATTGGAGGGGGAGGAATGCCTACTGTACAAATAACAACCTTCCGTATTTCCTTCAAAGGTATCGAACATGGTTTTGGCCGATAGAAACGTGTAGGTGGAGGAATCTGAAATGGATGGATTTACACCCCCAAATTCCCCAAAGTAATGAAGGTCTTGCAGTTTTTGCGCCGATTTATTTTTCATAAAACCATATTTAACTACAAAATTCTATATTT
>JBCDBE010000100.1:0-12385 GCA_039184365.1 Bacteroidota bacterium
AGTGGTACTCAACAGTTGAAGGCATTGATTTTGATAGGAAATTAGGGAATTTTTAACTATCTTTGCCTCCCGTTTATGTTTAACCACACACATTTCATAGACAATAATTGTCGCCAAACCTAATATGACATCATTTAGCACTTGCTTTATGGTAGGTGACTTCGTAAAATCATAACTATATGAGAGAAATGGAAATTAAGGACAACAGCTTCCTCCGTCAATTTGAGACGAAAATCAATGGCCACTTAGCAAAGATTGAGTACTCTTCGCAAGAGCGTAAAGTCTTTTTGACCAAACTGGTCATTCCAGAGGAAATACAACAAGAAGGATTCAAAGAAGACTTCATTAAAGAAGTTTTGCACCTTTTACAGGAACAAAACGTTCGTGTCGTCCCTACAAGCCCACACATTGCAGGTTTTTTAAGGAAGAACAGACAGTATAAGGAAATGCTTCCTGTAGGAATACGTATCTAACCGATCAAACCATATGGAAAAGCCCTGCTCGCGTAGCAGGGCTTTTTTTTGCCAAAACGGTATCGGCTACATAATTGAAACGCACCAAACCATCTTCATCGATTTCGGTAAGCTCAACTTCATGCAATGTATTGACCAAATCTGGATTCCAAGGGGCTTTTACCTTAACATAGTTTTCGGTGAAGCCATGGATATATCCGGATTTGTTTTCCCCTTCAAATAGGACAGTGAGTTGCATGCCCAATTGACTCTCATAAAAGGCCCTTCTTTTTTTGGCCGAAAGCCCCCTAAGCATTTTACTTCTTTTGGAGCGAACCGTTTTGGGCACTGACCCTTTCATAATGGCTGCCCGTGTATTGTCACGTTCGGAATAGGTAAAGACATGGAGATAGGAAATATCCAGCTCGTTCAAAAAATGATAGGTCTCCAAAAAGTCTTCATCGGTCTCCCCAGGAAATCCAACGATGACATCTACCCCAATACAGGCGTGAGGCATAACTTGTTTGATTCGCGCAACCCGATCCCTATACAAATTGGTTAAATACCGTCTTCGCATCAGTCTTAAAATCTTATCACTTCCACTTTGTAGCGGGATATGAAAATGTGGTACAAAGGCATTTTTTTGAGCAATAAAATCAATGGTTTCATTTTTCAGCAGGTTCGGCTCAATGGATGAGATACGCATTCGGTGTATACCTTCCACGGTATCCAAGGCTTGGACCAACTCAAAAAAGGTGTGTTCATGTTTTTTATTCCCAAACTCCCCTTTTCCATAATCCCCAATATTCACCCCCGTAAGCACAATTTCCTTGATACCCTGCCCAGAAATCTCACGGGCATTGTTCAGCACGTTCTCCAAGGTGTCGCTGCGTGAAATACCACGGGCCAATGGGATTGTGCAATAGGTGCATTTGTAGTCGCAGCCATCCTGAACCTTTAAAAAAGCCCTTGTTCTGTCGCCTATGGCGTAACTGCCCACATAAAAGTTTGCCTCATCAATTTCACAAGAGTGAACCTGTGCTTGTCCATGGGTACGATTGGACTGACGCAACAGGTCATTAATATAATCCGTAAGTTTAAATTTTTCCGTTGCTCCCAAGACCAGATCCACCCCATCCACTGCGGCCAGTTCTTCAGGTTTTAACTGGGCGTAACACCCTACCGCCGCGACAAAGGCTTCTGGGTTGACCTTCTGGGCCTGCCTTACAATGGTTTTAAAACGTTTGTCCGCATTCTCGGTAACAGAACAGGTATTAATTACGTAAATATCCGCCGCTTCGGAAAAATCCACCCGTTCAAAACCTTCATTTTGGAAGCCCCTCGCAATCGTTGAAGTCTCCGAAAAATTCAGTTTGCAACCTAGGGTGTAAAATGCGACTTTTTGTGCCATAACCGCTTGAAAATCGGGATGCAAAGATAACAACTTCTTTTGTTGCGAACGTAGGGATAATTGCAGCTACCTCCTATGGAAACTTCAACATTTTTAAGCTCCCCTATTTATTATCCGGTAGGATGGCCTATTAAAACAAGGCTGCCTATCCTAATACCTTAATAGATTATCCAATAGGAATCACCGGAAGTTGTAAAAAGGAATCGTATTGTCCACCCATGTGAATGACATGCATTCCTCCCTTATTTAGTGAATTGTCCTTAAAAAATGGGGCTTGCTGAAAGATCTCATGAGAGGCAATGGTCAATTCCAGTGTTTCCCCTGAACTAAAAAAAACAGAGGTCGGCGGAAAAGGAATTTCAAGACAGACTATTTCGCCCAAATCTACCTTCTGGTAGCTTTTAAATGATTGATAGGGAATAATATGAGTTGACCGTTCCTTATCCAAAGCTCTCAAGGAAGCCCGCATATAACCTCTGGTAATAACATCAATTTTACTTCCAACCGTTCCGTAGAAAGGGACTCTCTTATCACGTTTGTCATATTTGTTTAAGACGGTATAAACGTTAAAATCATCCATATCTGTATCATTCGAACGCAATTCCACCCAGATTTTAAGCTTGGCATGCCCCGTAATCTCCGTATCTTCCTTAAACTTCACCCTGAAATTCTGGGATCCCTTCTTTCCACTGTAAGACACCTCACCGGTATCATTTGCACGGCTACCCTCTCGCAAACCATTACTGGCCAACAGGTAGTATTTTTTATAGTTAGTGCGGGCAATAGGCCATTCGTTCTCACCACGAATCTCATATATTTCATCCAGACTCGACCTTACTTCAAGTCTTACGCGGGGTGTTTCATTCCATCCGTTACCCTTTTTCCCTTTCAAAAAATAATCCATGAATTTCAATGTCATTTCTTGAACCTCCTTGCTGTAGTACACGTTCCACTTCCCATCGCGGTGCGTGTACATCCACTTCTTATCACTTTGTACGTCAGTAAAAGATCGATAGTCCCCATTGGTGTGAAGGCCAACATCTGAAAAGGACACACAAGTTAAAATAGGAATCTTAATGTGCTCATATGGGGCTCTTTTTTCTTCCCAAAATCCGTCAAAGAATGGATGCTTATGTATCCATTCGGTGGGCACCCCCCCTTGTCTTTCAATATATGCTTTTGGGTCCCCGGTCATGGCAGGCTTTACTTCCGTAGCCCACCAAAAAGCTGGAAATCCGTCCTGGGGAATACCACCGGTATTGATGACGTCCCGATACATATCCGTAATACCTTCCCATGGAGATATACATTTCAATGCCTTTGGGGGTTGGTTATCGTAATCGCGGCACGCTGCTACGTGGAATTGTGTAATTGCAAGAAAACTTACCCCATTCAGACCTACATTGCCATCGCACCAATCTTGTTCCGCAATCCACTCGATTACCTCATAGTAGGCTCTTGATTGATTTCTATCAAAGGTGCTGGCCTCCCCTGTACTTCCTCCGTAGCCGGGCATATTCATGTTCACTACAATATAGTCGTTACTTACCCAAAAGTTGGGATCTGGGGATTCCCAGCTCGTAAGGGTCGAGAATGTTGGTTTGGAGGCCTGATCGATAAGTCTGTATTGCTGCGGCACGCCGTTTAAAGGTGTTTTTCCCAGGGCAGGAACAAGATGGTTATCATAGGGATGGGCGCACATGATTACCGGAAGTGCCCTGCCTTCCATAAGCGCTTTCCCAGACTTAAATATGTTGATAAGGATATTCGAGCCATCCGAAACCGTTACGCTTACGTCCCATTCCACCTTGATATCTTCAATAGGTCCTACTAAATGGGCCTTACCCTTAAAAAGCCGCCCACTGAGGAGCGCCTTTTTCACAACTGGCATTAGCGATTTGAATACTTTGTTCATTTTATTGGTTTTTGGCCCCTTGTGTTCAAATGAAGATTGGAATGGACTGAATTCCTTTCGTAAGATTAACTCAAAAATCCAATAAAAAAATTGTCTTAGTTAAAGATTGGATGACATGCGAAGGCCAAACTTTTCGCTTTCCGGTAACTTTAGGTAAATTGTTGATATGGACACTCGGTTGCTTGCGTTTAAAGAAGAAGTCTTCACCTATACGAATAATCTCCCTGAACAGGATTGGAATTCATTCCAATTGAATTTGACACCCGTTTCATATAAAAAAGGAATGGATGTATTCCCAGTTTCACAGGTATGCAAAAAGGTATTATTCATCACCGAAGGGCTACTGGCGTCTGAATTTCATACGAAAGAAGAGCGCATAATAACGCGGTTTTTTAAGCCAAAAGACCTTTGTTCCAACATTGTGAGTCTGTTTAACCAACAATTGGCCAATGACCGCTTATTCGCTCTAACCCATGTAGAAGGGATATTAATACCCTATGAATTACTTATGGAAAATTATTTATACTCCAGTACTTTAGGACTCTATTTTAGAAGGAGGGTATTGGAAACACTACTGATAGATAAGTATTTTATGTCCACAAAAAGCGTTTCTGGGGTAAAGCCCAAGCTCACTTTTCTTCAAGAAAATTATCCAGAGGTAATTTTACATACCCCATGGAAATACATAGCCAACTTTATGGGTGTAACGCCTGCCTGGTTAAGTAGGGTATTAAAAAAGAGGGAAAACACAAAACAATAGCCAACTTGAATCCAGGATTCTGCCGAACCATACGTATGATCAAATGGACCTCTTTTTCGTCTACTGAAAAAAGGCTTCAAATGCCCCGCTATCCTTCAAAGATCTTCATCCTCTTTTACTTATAAATTCTTTAATTTCAAAATTACTTTAAAGTATAAGCTAAAGCCTTGGATTTTGCCATGGCACCAGAAAATAAATTTTGCCTTTTGACATAATCCTTTCGTCCGTATGGATTGTATATTTGAGAATAAAATTTCAACTGATGCGTAAACCCGTTTACCTTCTGTTAGCCATTGTGCTATTTTGCAGTCATGACCTGTATGTCAAAATGGACAGTTATTTCTTGCAGTCTAATGAAAGAGCTACATTGAGCCTGTACAATGGGACCTTTGAAAAGAGTGAAAACATCATTACTCGGGACCGCATGCTGGACGCTTCCATTATCGCCCAGGGCCAAAGAACGGCTATCTACCCCAATCAATGGAAAGACCAAGATAGCACCATTACCCGATTACCTTTTATGACAGGTGAACCAGGTACCTATGTAGCCGGAGTGGCTACAAAAGCTAGAAACATCGAACTTACTGCCAAAAAATTTAACGATTACCTTAAACACGATGGTGTTTTGGATATGCTCGAGCAACGTGCCAATGATAGCACGTTGAATCAAGATGCCGTTGAGCGTTATGAAAAACATGTAAAGGCAATCTATCAGGTAGGTGATGTGAAAACCAATGACTGGAGCACTACATTGAACTATCCAATAGAATTTGTTCCATTGGAAAATCCCTATAAAAAATATAGTGGTGAAGCCTTAGAGGTACAATTATTACTGGATGGCCAGCCGTTATCCGATCAACTGGTCTATGCTAATTATTTGAAAAGTTCCCACGGCCATACGCACCATGACCATGACCATAATCACAGTGATGGTCATGAACATTCGCATGAACATGTTGACGATGATCATAACCATTCACACACTTCCGAAACAGCCGAATCACATACACATACCAACGGCCAACAATTGCGCACCAATGATCAGGGCATAGTTGTAGTAAACCTCCCTGAGGATGGCATCTATTACCTGCGTACCATTCATATGACCACGGTTACCGATAACGATACGTTGACCCATCAATCCAAATGGGCAACACTTACTTTTGAAGTGGGCCATGAACATGGTGTCGCTACGCACACCCATGACTACGAACATGAACATGGTTTTCTTACTTGGGTCTTTGTATTGGGCAGTTTACTTATCATAGGGGTCCTGTTCCTTATCTTCAGAAAAAAGAAATAGCAATGCCATTGAATTTGAGACGAGCGCTGCCGTTGCTGTTGTTGTTCCTTCCATTTTTAGGATTTGCCCATGATGTGACCAGTGCCGACCAGGAACTTTTACGAAATGGTGGTCTATGGGCCTATATTCGGGTCGGTGCAACGCATATGCTTACGGGCTATGACCACTTGCTTTTTTTGGCCGGTGTTATATTCTATCTGAACGGCTTCAAAGACATTTTGAAGTTCATTACCGTATTCACCATTGGACATTGCATTACCTTGATTGGTGCCACTTACGCTGGAATCACGGCAAACGAGCACCTGGTAGATGCGGTTATCGCCCTAAGTGTTCTTTACAAGGGATTTGAGAATTTGGGCGGTTTTCAAAAATTAAAGGTTGAATCGCCCAATTTACTGCTGATGGTTGGTCTTTTTGGACTGATACATGGCTTTGGACTTTCTACGAGACTACAGTCGTTTGATATGGGAAACGACCAATTGCTGGCAAAAATCCTGTGCTTTAATCTGGGGGTTGAAGTCGGACAAGTTATGGCATTGATTCCAATTGTTTTTATCATCACACTTGCTCGGAACAACAAACAGTATCCCGCTTTTTACAAAGCCGTCAATTGGTACCTTATATTGGCGGGGATAGGCCTTTTTTCTTACCAGATATACGGGTACTTCACCGGGCATTGAAACTATGCTAAAATCAGTAGGGTGATTTCAAAAGATGATATACCGGTGAAATAAACATGATCTACTCCTTCCGCCACTTTTTGGTCAGTTCAAAAACGTGCTCCATGATGGCCCGTTCTTTTTCATCAAAGGCCCTTCCCCTTCGCGCCATCATCACCTCAGCGGTTTCAAAGGCACTTTTGAGATTGTAGGTCCTAAAACCAGAAGCTCCGCCCCAACTAAAGCTTGGGATAAAGTTTCTGGGGAAACCGGGGGTATATACGTTCACGTTTACGCCAATGACCGTGCCCGTATTGAACATGGTATTGATAGCTGACTTGCTATGGTCGCCCATCATCAGTCCGCAAAATTGAAGTCCCGTACGGTCAAAGGTTTCAGTGGCATAATTCCATATACGTACTTTGGCATAATTGTTCTTTAGGTTGGAGTTATTGGAATCCGCCCCAATATTACACCACTCCCCTAGCACCGCATTGCCCAAATAACCCTCATGTCCTTTGCTGGAATAGCCAAAAATGACCGAGTTGCTCAGCTCTCCACATACCTTTCCATAAGGGCCAACGGTCGATGGGCCGTAAATCTTGGCGCCCATTTTAACAATGGCACTTTCGCACAGGGCCAAACCACCACGTATCAGGCTTCCTTCCCAAATTTGGGCGTACTTTCCAACGTAGATAGGACCATCAGTGGCATTTAGGATACTATACTCCACTTGTGCCCCTTCTTCAAAAAAGATGTTATCAGGGTTGATCAATTGATTCGTTTTAGAAATCGGGGCACTTTTTCTTCCCTGGGTAAGTAAATCAAAATCGGCCTGTAAGGCTTCACCATTTTTTGAGAAGATGTCCCAGGTATTTTTTACCGTTAAACATTTTCCCTCAAAAGCGATACCATCCAAGGTTGCGCTTTGGAATTCTCCCTTGGGATCCGTTGTGCGATACGCGATAATGGCATCCCCTGCCAAAAGTGCTTGATTTGGTTTTAGCGAAGTAATCCTGGTGACCAAGGAAGCATTGGGCAAATACGAACCATTGATAACGATATTATCGTTTTCAACGACCAGGGGGAATTTCTGTTGGAGGTACGCTTCGGTTAGAAAACTCAAATCTGAATTGAGATATTTTTCCCACTTTTCCGCAATGGTCAAAATACCCACTCGGATTGCCGCGACCGGCCGGGTAAAGGTAAAGGGCATCAAGGCCTTTCTTGCACCACCATCAGAAAGAATATAATTCATGACTTGTCCATTGGGTTGGTTTAAAATAAAAACGCCTTCGTAAAGGTAACGAAGGCGCTATTTCTATATTTCCTGAAAGCAAGAATTTATTGCTCCTCTTTTTTGAACTTTTTGTACTTGTTCTTGAACTTATCAATACGGCCGGCAGTATCCACCAACTTCGTCTTCCCAGTGTAATAGGGGTGGGAAGTTCGGGAGATTTCCAACTTTACCAAAGGATACTCCACACCATCAACGGTAATGGTTTCCTTGGCCTCAGCAGTGGACTTTGTAATGAATACATCGTCATTGGACATATCCTTAAAAGCTACCAATCTATAATTTTCTGGGTGAATTCCTGCTTTCATCGCTTTACTTCAATTTTTCGGATTGCAAATTTAGATAAATTCCATTGACAAACAAGTGGTTTTAAGCAAAAAACAAAAATTGTACTTTTAAGTTGTAACATTTTGTTTGTTATCCCAACAAACAACCGGTAATCAACTTTAAAAAATAAAACCATGGAAGGTAATCCACCAAAAACAGGAAAATACGCATTGAACTATGGACTTATTTTGGGAGCGCTCTCTGTCGCTTTCAGTATTATGCTTTTTATACAAGATGCCCACACCACAAGGAGCCCGGCAAATCAAATAATCAGTATTGTGTTGATGGCTGGTGTAATTTTGTGGGGAATCTACAGCTTCAGAAAAGACAACGGGGGCTATTTGAAACTAGGCGAAGCTTTAAAACTAGGAGCGGGAATTGCATTGATTTCAGGTATTGTTGCCATTGTTTATACCTTGGTACTGGTCAATGTACTGGACCCGGAATTCCCTACAAAGATTGCCGAATTGCAAAGAATTACGGATCAGGAATCGGGTGTGATGTCAGCTGAACAAATTCAGCAACGCTACGATGGAACAATCAATTATTTCTGGTTTACGTATCCTTTTATTTTAATTTTTTCGATAATTGTAGGATTAATTCTGGGATTGGTTGGAGGTCTTATATTCAAAAAAGCCAAACCATCCTACTGATAAAATTTAGGTACTTTTGAGGAATTTCCAGAGATAACTCATGCAATTATCCCTTGTTATTCCCTTACTGAACGAAGCAGAATCCGTACAGGAACTTTACGATTGGATTGTATCCGTAATGCAGTCCAATCGCCTTTCTTTTGAGATTATTTTTATTGACGACGGCAGTACGGATTCCTCATGGAAAATCATTTCCGAAATTGCCGAGAGGGATAAAAACGTTAAAGGTGTCCGATTCTTAAAGAACTTTGGGAAATCACAAGCGCTACATGTTGGTTTTCTTGAAGCCAAGGGTAATGTTGTTATTACCATGGATGCCGATTTGCAGGATAATCCCGAAGAGATTCCCGAACTTTACCATTTAATATCAAAAGAAGGGTTTGATCTTATCTCAGGGTGGAAAAAGAAACGCTACGATTCCATTTTGGCAAAGAACCTTCCCTCAAAACTATTTAACTGGGCCGCGAGAAAAACCTCAGGGGTAAAACTCCATGATTTCAATTGTGGTTTAAAAGCCTACAAAAAGGAGGTGGTCAAAACTATTGAGGTTTCGGGGGAAATGCATCGTTATATCCCGGTGTTGGCCAAAAATTCAGGATTTGATCTTATTGGCGAAAAAGTAGTGAAACATCAGGCAAGAAAATACGGAGCTACCAAATTCGGCGCCGAACGATTTATCAATGGTTTTTTGGATTTGACCACCATTTGGTTCGTATCAAAATTTGGCAAACGGCCTATGCACTTGTTCGGCGCATGGGGTGTTTTAATGTTCATTATTGGATTTGGTTTTTCCATCTATCTTGGAGTGGACAAACTATTCCTCAATCCCACGGGAAGATTGATAACCAACAAACCTCAGTTTTATATTGCCCTCACGTGCATGATCATAGGTTCACAGCTCTTTTTGGCAGGTTTTCTTGGAGAATTGTTGATTAGGACCAAAAAGCAGGCTGAGGGGTACAAAATACAGGAAACCATTAATCTTCAGGATTAAAAACATACGATTCTTCTTACCTTTGTTTTAACAAATTCAACTGCCTAATTATGGATGTTTTTTTGACCACGGCAAAATCATGGTTATCTGATTTTTTTGACGCCCAAGTACAAGAGGAAGTACAACAATTGATAGACTCCGATCAGGAAGAGCTTAAGGAACGTTTCTACAAAGATTTGGAGTTTGGTACCGGGGGTATGCGGGGTGTTATGGGTGTGGGAACCAATAGAATCAACAAGTATACACTGGGAAAAAGTACCCAGGGGTTAAGCAACTACCTCAAGAAAACATACCCATCACAGGAAATCAAGGTTGTTATCGCCTATGATTGTAGGCACAACAGTGACACCCTCTCCCAAACGGTGGCAGAAGTACTTTCGGCAAATGGAATTAAGGTGTACCGGTTTTCCACACTTCGCACCACACCTGAATTATCCTTTGCGGTCCGGCATTTAAGCTGCCAGGCTGGGATTGTCCTAACGGCGTCCCATAATCCACCGGAGTACAATGGCTACAAGGTATATTGGGGCGATGGGGGACAAATCGTCCCTCCCCAAGACGGGGAAATCATTGCGGAAATCGACAGCCTTTCGTTTGAAGATATTAATTTTAAAGCCAATCATGACCTGATTGAAGCTATCGATACCAGCGTGGACCAAGCCTTTTTTGAGGCCTCCGTCAAAGCAGGAAATTTCAATGCCAGTGGAAAGGACAATTTCAAAATAGTGTTCACCTCCATTCATGGTACGTCCATAACCGCCATTCCCGAAGTTTTAAAAATGGCTGGCTATGAAAATGTCACTGTTATTGAAGAACAGGCAACACCTGATGGAAATTTCCCAACGGTAAAATCACCAAATCCAGAAGAACCGGAGGCGCTCGCAATGGCCTTGGAAAAAGCAGAGGAAATAGGTGCTGATATGGTTGTAGGAACGGACCCGGACAGCGACCGTTTGGGGATAGCCGTAAGAAATCTTGAGGGCAAGATGGAATTGCTCAATGGGAACCAGACCATGGTATTGATGACCAAGTTTCTTTTGGACCAGCTCAAAACCAATGGTTTTAAGGGCAATGAATTCATTGCGACCACCATTGTTTCCACCCCGATGATGGAGCAAATGGCAAAAGCCTATGGCGTGGAATTTAAAACTGCGCTTACCGGCTTTAAGTGGATCGGCAAAATGATCAAGGATTTTCCTAAGTCCACCTTTGTCGGTGGTGGTGAAGAAAGTTTTGGTTATATGGTGGGGGATTTTGTACGGGACAAAGATGCGGTCACTTCAACCCTATTGGCGTGCGAAGTAGCAGCCCAGGCCAAAGCCAACGGTAGCTCATTTTACAAAGAGTTGATCAATTGCTACGTACAGTTCGGTTTTTACAAGGAGAAATTAATTTCCCTTACCAAAAAAGGAATCAGCGGGGCAGAAGAAATCAAACAAATGTTGAAGGATTTTAAAGAAAACCCCGTAGCGTCCGTGCAAGGTTCCAAAGTGGTTTGGATTGAGGATTATAACACCGCTATTGCCAAAAATGTGGTGACCGGTGAAGAAAAATCCATTCATTTGCCAAAATCCAACGTCCTTATTTATGAAACGGAAGATGGGACACGAATTGCCGCAAGACCCTCAGGAACAGAACCTAAGGTCAAATTTTATATAAGTACGAACACCACTTTGGCAAATGCCTCGGATTTTAAAACCGTAAATTCGCAGTTGGATGCTAAACTGGATGGCATTGTAGCTGAACTGAATTTAGGTTGATGAACAACATTTTGCGAAAATTATTGCGGTTTGCGAAACCGTATAAATTTTACGGCATGCTCAACATTTTGTCCAATGTTCTGTATGCCTTTTTTAATGTACTTTCCATAATCATCTTTATTCCTACCCTTGGAATATTGTTTGATAAACAGGAAGAGGTATATGTAAAACCCGTATATCAGGGATTCCGGAGTTTAAAGGGCTATGCCGAGGATTCCCTGAATTATTTTTTGACCCAAAAAGTTATCGATGATGGGCCTATGGCTGCTTTGGTCTTTATTTGTTTAGCCAGTATTGTCATCTTCTTTCTGAAAAATCTATTTCGCTATTTGGCCATGTATTTTTTGGCCTTTTTGCGTACTGGGATGGTCAAGGATGTGCAAGATGCCCTTTACCATAAAATAGTTGGGCTTCCCATATCTTTTTTTTCAGAAAAGCGCAAAGGCGATCTATTGGCGCGAATGACTTCCGATGTCAAAGAGGTGGAAGGATCTATCATCAACTCACTGGAGGCCTTGATACGTGAACCCATTACGATAGTTATCGTTTTGGTCACGATGATAGGAATCAGTGCAAAATTGACCTTATTCGCCTTTATCTTTTTGCCCATAACGGGGTTCATCATCTCTGCCGTGGGAAAACGGTTAAAAGCGCAATCCTTGGCTGCACAAAAGGAGAATGGGGTATTCCTGTCCTTTTTAGAGGAAACGTTGGGGGGACTAAGAGTTATCAAGGGATTTAATGCCGAAAATAAACTCGCGCAAAAGTTCACGAAGTCCACCCAAAGGTTTAAGGAAATTATGATTTCGGTGCTGCAACGAAAGGGGTTGGCCTCCCCTCTTAGTGAGTTTTTG
>JBCDBE010000101.1:0-12030 GCA_039184365.1 Bacteroidota bacterium
GTACGTCAACGTATACAGACATGCCTCCTAACACATTATTTTTCCTTCAGAACGCCCCCCACAAAAAGACGGGGCGGGTTGAACGGGAAAATAATGACAAAAAAGTTCAAATTTAATTTGGTAAGTCCATAGAATACTTACAAAGCACTTAAGAGTAATGGTAAAACGTATCTACTTGCTATTTTAATAGGAAAAGGTGCTTATGATTTCACTCGAAAAGAAAAGGGCAACCAACGATATTCATAGTATTTCAACATCCCTTTTTTCTAAAAGAGGATGGTGTGGTACCCTCAAATTTTTTAAAAGCCCCATTAAAGGATGAGAGGCTACTAAACCCCACATCAAAGGCAATGGACGAAATGGTATACTTTTGGTTTTCGGCATCCAACAATAGTTGTTTGGCATCTTGTATGCGATGGTAGTTGATATAATCGTTAAAGTTACATTGGGCATATTCATTTACCACCAAGGATAGTTGTTGTGTGGTCTTACCCAGCAACATGCTGAGCTTTGCCAACGAAAGGTCCGATTCACGATATAGTTGATTGCCTATGACCAACCTGGATACCTCGGCAAATAGCTGTTGGTTGCTGTTTTGTTGGAACACCCTACCGTCCAGTTCGGTGGCCCGCGATTGAAAGGCCCTATAGCTTAAAAAATACACTACCACGGAATACACAATAGGACCAAAGATATAGGGAACGGCCTCATCCAAAAGGTTCAAAACATAGGATCCCCAAATCAGTATACAACCAAAAAGCAACAAATGCAACCAGCGGAATATGGCCCGTTGCGATTTGGTGCGCCGCTCCTTGGGATACGTTCTTTTTGCTTTCCTAAAGACACCCATTGCCAAGCCAATATAGCAGGCAAAATGGAGGTAAATAAAGATAAGGCCACTCGAAAAAATAACGATGGTCCATGTACTGTTCCCATACCATTCTTTGGTCACAAAGAGACTGGCACCAAAAATCAAGGTGAAGGGCAACAATTCTACTGGGTAGGATTTGGGAAGCTTAAAATTGGCGGTGGTCATGACCAGGGAATACCAACGTAGCAGCGGCCCAATCAAGAGCAAAAAGGTAAGCCCAACAAAAATGAAGATGGGCTCCAAGTCCTTTCCAAAGTAGAGCAGTACGGATTTTCCAATCCGAAACGCCATAAAAATCAGAATGAGCCCCAGAAGTAAATTGGACAGGCTTTTTTTCTTTTTAAAAAAGATGAGATAAAAGGCAAAAAGCATCCCGTGCAGAAGCCCTGCACTGCTGCAAACAATCAATGCCACATCCAAAACCTTCAAAAAACCACTGTTTTAACGCAATTAAAAATACAAAACCGAGGAAAGCCCATAAACCCCAAGGGCCTATGCGCTGTTTTTATCTATCTTTTTACGATGATCTTCTTTTGGACATCTTTTTGGCATAGGAGGTCAAGCCCACCAAACCAACAAACCGACCGATGTCTCCTTTCATAGCAGCAATCAAGCTGTGTTTTGCTATGAGTATCCTTTCCATTTCCAACTCCTCCTCCATATACATCCGTTCAATCAATGCCTTTGCCTGTTGTGAACCTTCGGCCTCATATGTCATAAGTACGTTCATGGCATTTTCTTCCCCCGTCAATGTCCGGTATTTAGGGGAATATCCCATTTCACGGACCATGGTCTCTGCCATTTTCCAAGTGGACCAGGGGTTTTGACCAGTGACCAAATTGGTTTCATGGCTAATATGTTCCAAATACATGGCTCCTTCACTGAATTGGGCGCCTTGTGCTACCAATTCATCCTGTAAAAGAAAAGGAAATATAGTTTTTGCTTCAGGGATGAGCAACAACTCTTCTTCATTGGTAAATCCGCTCACCGTCTTGTCTTCCAAAAGATGTTGCCCGTTGTCCAATAGTACATTGACCAGGGCGGCGGGACCATGACATACGGCACCGATGACCTTGTTGGATTGATAAAGTTCCCGAACCATATGTTGAATGGCTTTGTTCTCTGGAAAATCGAACATCGCTCCCTTACCCCCAACAAAGTACACCGCTTCATAATTGGATGGAATAATGTCCGCTACAGGAATGGTATTCTTCACCTTGTATTGCGCAATACGATCATTCAAAAAGGCAAAATCAAAGCGTCCCATATCCTCATCATCAATCACAACCTGCGGTGCACCGCCTTTTGGACTGGCAATATCCACCATGAATCCATTGGCCTTAAAGACATAGTAGGCCCGTGATAATTCGGTAAGTTCATACCCTGTAGGTTTACCACTTTTGCCCATGATGGTTGCACTGGTGACAACGGCCAAAACCCTACCCCTATTTTCGGGAATATTCTGTGTAAGGTAGGGTAAATCGTTCGGCTGTACTTGGGTCCTATCAGCTATATCCCCATGTTTGGGAATCAAACCCATAAACCACCAACCAAAACCAAACAATAACAAAATCAGGGTGGCAATACCAATAAGACTCCATTTGAGAATCGGATAATTCTTAAACATATCGTTGAATTTAAAATGATGCCACGAAGAAAGGCGATATCCATTTTAGAAACGGACGGAATTATCATTCCGTCAGAAGAAAAGAATATTTTGAAGATGAAATAAATCATCCTACTCCATTTCAACGTAATATCTAAAAAGTATGCTTAAAATTCATCTACCCCTTTTGTGAATAACCATTAAGCTATCCCTGGTCACCTTATGCGCCATCATTTCCCGCATAAATTGAAATGCGTCTTTGGCCATGACCCGACTCATAGGAGGCTCAATGATGGCCTTGCCCCCCGGTTTATTTCCATCCATAACCAGATTGCGTATGGCCTTATCATTGTTTACCACCCATTTATAAACCAACCGGTTGGTTTCTTCTTGGCCAAACCCATTGTCCAATTCCGTTCCCAATAAGCCTTTCACCTCGGCCACGGTAAAACGGTGCGGCAGGTAAACGGACGTAAACTTGAAAGGTTGTAAATCCTTTTTCTCCAGGCGCTTGAGTTCTTCTTTAATAAAAATGGGCATCATTTCGGTAGCAGCTACCGAGTTAAGGATGGCATTGATTTCAGTATTCTTGTTTACCTTATTGGCTTTTATCGTGGAATCACACTGGGCTGCAATGTAATGTTGGATGTATTGGTTCTTATCGTTTACTATATTGATGAATACATTGGTGACTCCCTCCGTATTTTTTTTCTTCTTCTTTTCTAAATGGGAAATGGCCCGATAGAGCTTAAAAACGGATAATAGGCCTGAATTCTCATAAATCCCACCGTCATTGTAATGTCCCTTCGTTTCAATTTTTGCGGCTGGACTGATTACCGGAAAGCGGTTGGACGTGGAAGCTGCATCGTAGTAGCTCAATGTGAATTTTTTTGTGGTCCCTCCCCTGTCGTAGTCTTTTTGTTCAATATCCAAAATATTGTCAGCTCCATGGTACAATAAGGAATAGGCTTCGGTATCCTCTTGTACATCCACACTTACCGCCATTCCTTGATTGCCTCCAACATTAGTGGTATTGGCAATTAGTATGGGAAACCTCTTTTTAAGGGTATCGTACATCTCGAACCAATAATGCCTAAAACTTGGATTGCAGACGGTAGCCTTTCCATTTGCCAGGTGGTCGTATCTGGCCATGGCACTACTGGAACGATCTGCACCCTTTAAATCCACGGCCGCAACCAACATATGATTAAAGGTATCCCTGCCTAAAATATGGGTGAGGTCCATGGATAGGATATTTTCGGTAGAAATATCCCATATCCTTTGTAACCATTCTTCCCTATCATTGTTTTTCATGATGGCGGCCATGTTGATAAGCCCCATGGTGCCTCCGGACACCCCTGAAATACCAATTGTCCTATCCAAAAAAGTGGGATCGTTCTCCATGAGCTGATGTAATACCGTCATGGTCCAGGCATTGGATTTCATTCCACCGCCATACGCACCAATATAGTATCTCGTTTTGCTGGTTGGTAGCGAATCTACGTATCTGCTTAGAGAAAGGGTTTCTTCCGTTGTCTTTTTTTCCCTGAGGGTCAGGTCAAACAGTTGATTGCTCCAAAGTCTCCCCGCCCGGTTTGCTAAAAAGAGGAAGAGAAAGGAAAAAGCAAGGACATAGTAGTATCTTTTTCTATTTGCTTCTGCAAAGGTCTCTTTGGAATATTTATAGTAGATCAAGTTTTTGGTCAGCACTACGACGATACCGTAGTAGAGGAAAAATGCAGAAAGAATAATGATTATGGGATTTATTTGTAAAGAAATGGTGTTGAATATATTGATTCCCACAAAAAATAAGATGTTGGCCAAACCAAAGCCAACCACAAATTGCAAAAAAGAGATGTTGTTGCTATGTACACCAAACCCTTTTTTGGCAAAATAACCGAATAACCGACCGTACTTTGTGAGGCCATGTTCTTCTTTAAAACTATGGTTTCCAAAGAACGTTCTTATTTTCTCTTCCTTTTTGTCGATCATCCCCTGATCTACCTTTTTTTCTTCCTTATCCGTTACCGCAAAGACCCTCAATATGTAAAAGGCGTTGAGCACTGCCCTTATGTTTTCATTGAAGAATACAAAGCGGAAAACGGACCGTAGGGAGCGGAAGTAAATAAATGTGAACATCTGTAGGACCACACATAGCAAACTAATAAAAACGTTCACTTCCGTATAAAAATAGTCCTCCGACAAAAAGACGGAAATGGTTATGAGCCAAATGATAAATAGACCGTTGACAAGAACCGTTATTATCAATAATAAGAGGTAGTTATATACCGTATCAGCAATGGAATAATAGGCTGCTGGCCTTGGCACCTCTGATTCATTTTCGGCCTTATCCCCTTCGTGCTGGTCCGTAGCAGTTTCCTCAGTCGACTTTGCTGAAAAATCGCCGTCGTAAAAATCCGGCAAGTAACGGTCAAAAAACTTTTGGTTGCTTTTCAGCCAGTTGCTCTTGGTGTTTTTCAGGTCGTACAAAAGCCAAACACCCAAAGTTAGAAGGCAGATGGTTAGGTTTGCTGTAGATATGGGCCAATCGAAATTGGTTTCCGAGGTATATGCGATGACATAGAACAGGGCGGCGTAAAATAGGATGCCCAAAACCCGATAGAAGAAGTTCAATTTACTTTCAATATGGCCATCGGGAGTAACTGCATACCCGTCCTTGTATTTGTAAAATATAGTGCCCCAAATACCGAAATCCCGTTCCGCTCGATACCATTTTCTATGGGTCTCCTGAATGCTGAAATAACTGGGGTAATGTGCCATGACTACCGCATAAACCGGTGCTGCCAGTAACAAGACCAAAAAACTGAACGGACTTTCATAGAGGTTGACAATGATGGAATTTACTTGTGGTGCCCTTGGGAGGGCCAAACCAATCACCAATAGGATAAAAAGACTGATGCCAGCCGATTTAACGAAGCGCAGCAAAGCAGGAACAAAATCCTTTACATATTGTAAAATGAGCACAACAAGAAAGCACAAAACCACCCCAGCATACAAGCCGATTTTTACGTTAAACAGGATCTCATTAAAGGTATGGTTTACGACATAGTTTCCGTTTTCAAGAAGATCTGATACATATGAGGCTACTACCAGCACCGAAAATAGGATATAAAATGTTTTCCATCCCCCTCTGGGTTCGGAACCCACATAATTCCTCACGTACTTCAAAATGGCAGCCAATAGGATTACCGGCCAGATACAATCCAGTGCAAAGTAGCCATAGTAGGCAAAGGCAAGTACCCCATTACTTCGCACCAGCCCTTTAACAAAGTCTCCATCCAACTTCTCCCTAAACTGCATGGAGTCCATAATGCCTGGCACACTATCAAAGTTGCTGAACAGTAGCAAGATGAGACTACTTACAATAAGCCATCCCAAATGATTTTTAGAGGGGCGTTCATAATTTTCTAAGTAGTACCATATATTTCTTATTTTTCCCATGGTGATTGATTTTTTTGGTTGGTTGTTATATGTCAAGGGATGTTCCCATTTTTAAGAAGCCCTTTTAAGGTTTTAGCGCATCCCGTTGTTTTATTATTTATATCAATCGGCATTTTTAATAGATTCTCCGTGCCAGTTGGTAAAAATGCTTGGTCAGTTTTATCCTGTGGTCAAGGCCGTTGAACCCCCCATTGATTAATTTGGTTACCTTGCGGATCGTGGGAATGTTCATGGCATTGGTGAGTGCCCAAATGCCTCTTATGTCAAAATACCAAAGGGCCACTTCCCAGTAATAATCCGTAATGATGATGTCTGGTTGGTCCATGATCCTATGGTCGTTTTTATCTTCAGCGAAACTCTTGTAGTTGGCCCTTCCCGTAAGCTGTATGGCTCCCCTACCTCGGTATTTCCAACCATCGCCACTGGCAAAATCTCCATTCCCAATTCGATTGGCATATACCCGATTGGCAATTTGTTCCGGTTTTCGAGCGTATTTTTTGGCCTGTTCGGCATTAAAGTATTTCGGAAATATCTGCAATAACCGTGTGGCCGAATAATTAAGGTTTTCCTCCCCGAACCTGAAATTGCCTGACTCTTCCGCCACCTGACCCAAAAAATGCCCGATTTGATAGGGATTTTGAAAGCCAAAGACATCACGCATTTTTGAAAGGGTAAATTTCCCTATGATACCATCAGGGACTAGCCCGTGATTGTGCTGAAACTTTCGGATATATCTCATGGTGTTATCATTTGTGTTGCAATCTATTTAATCCCGTGACCTGGTGTAGAAATTAAGCAAGGGAATGTCTACAGCAATGAATGCCCTAATAGAAAAAGACAAATCTGAATCAAGCGAATTAATAGAAGGCTCAACTTCACGAAGTTGTGGCCCCAATTGCCCTCCTATACCCCATGAAATGGGCAATTTAGCCCAACCATGAACAAAATAAAGACCTGGAGCGAAAATATTTTCAAGCTTTATTTCTGGTAGTTCTTCGGTTTCATCGTCTTCGAAACGAAAATTTGTTACAGCGCCTATATCTATAAGTGGCACAAATATTGAGAAAGACCCGTGCTCCTTCTTTCCACTTTGAAGATCCCAACTGGTTGCTACTCCAATTGGAGCGTTTAATCCCAAACTAAATTTGGTGTTTTTGCTATCTCCGCTATACTCTATTGCCGGTGAGAAACCAACATATGCATTTAAAGCCACATTAAATTTGGACTTTTTCTTAATCGAAGCACTCCCTACGGGTAAGGCGATGGATTCGATTAAATTCTTGACCTCATCAGAGCTTTCTGCTTGGGCAATCCCCACAGCCAAGTTTCCATATTTTAATAATTTAGGCAATATCCCTTTGTAACGTTCCATTAATACGGTTACAACTTCTCCGTTGTTATCATTTAAATCCGCTGCTATGTCACTCAATAATTCCTTCACTTTCTTAAGCTCGTTATCATCTAGACCTTGCACTTTAAATGAAGCCCTTTTTTTGATAAGTTCCCTAAATGCTTTGCGCCGGTTAAAAGCAATATATTCCTCAATTAGAGCGTCCAATTCTTGGATTGATTCCTTAGAAGACTTTTGAAGTTTGGTCTCAAGTGCCTCGATAGCTGATTTACACTTTTCTATGTCTTTCTTAAAAACCACTTTCAATTTTTCGTCATCATCAAAAACAGCTTCATCAATAATATTATGTAAGTTGAGCAAAGCCCCAAAGTATTTTTGCTCGCGAACATTCAAATACAAATCGCCTGTAGCATGGGCGACTTTGAAATACTTCTTTAAATCTGCAATTTTGAAATTTATAGTTTCCTCTACGACAGGAATCTCGAAGATTCTCAAACTATGTTCCAACAAATCAATGCTTGCCGTATAAAATTCATAGTGTTCCGCATAAGTTGGGTTTTTATTCTCATTCTTCTTCAAATCATCGATGGCCTTTAAGCTTTGATCGATTCGTTGGGTATTTGCCACCAACTTTTTCAAAAAGTCTTTAACGGGTTCCTTATTTGAGTCAAATTTTTCGGCGAGGCTTTCAAGTAGCTTTCGAAATGTTTTGTTTTCCTCTTTTGCTTGAAAGATTATCTCTGGGCTTTTCTCATAAAGCAGACCTAAATAAATACGTAAAGTGACATCATCTTTAATCAGTTCACCCAACTCATCATAAGATATCCAATACCGGTCTTTGTCTATAGATCGTAACGATTGGGAAATGAGATCCAAAACCTGTATGCTGGGGTGAAAATTGTTAATTATGTTATCATCCTTTTTGTGGGATAACGCGTTAAGTATATCTCCAGGATGCTCTCCATTTTGTATTTCCTCAGCTATTAAAAGGGCATTGCTCAAGATTTTGTTGACCTCAGGATTAACGGCCAAATATTTTTCCAATAAACCCGAGTCTATAAATACCTTAAGATTAGGGATAATGGTTTTGATATCTTCTTGAAAAGCTTCCCTAAGCATGTTAATGTAAGTGGAAAAATTATAAATCTCGTCGCCAATTGATACCAATAATTCATGTGTTTGGGGAAATAAGGTTTTTAGTTCCTCAAATTCCTCAAGGTCACTTCTGAACCTGTCAAAAAAGGCAATGCTAAGTTCTTGTTTGGTACGCTCTACCAAAAACTTGGCAAGGCCGTCTACAATGGTGGTGATATTGAGCCCGCTAATGGGATTTACCAAATCTGATTTTTCTGCATTAAACTGCAGTGTTTGTTCGGCGGAACTTGTAAATCCATCTAAATTCAGGTATTTAGTAATAAATACATTATTGACCGAATCAAAATATTTCCCTAATTCCTGCTTTGTCATTTCTGATCTGCCCTCGGGCATATCCACATACTTCATCAAGATTTTAATATAATCCTCATTCCCATCTTCTTCAGAGGATTGAAATTTGATATCATTACCTGACGGTCGGGCATACTCACGTAGTCTAATGGCATCTTGATAGGGGATTTGGGCCATTGACAATTGTATACCAATAATACACAGGAAAGTGGTTAGAAATTGTTTGCTCATATTAGAAGGTCTTTTGGAAGGTTGATTAGTTGAACATTGAAGTTATTTTCTGTGATAATATTGGATGCAGCCAATAAGTCATCCTTTATTTCCATGATATGTTTGTGGGGTTGTTCACTTTTAAGCAGCGCCAACACCCCACTTACGTAGGCAGTTGCCATACTCGAACCGGAATCAGTGTGGATTTTACCGTCTTTGTAAGTAGAACGAATATCCTCCCCAGGAGCAACGATATCTATGCCACTGGCTCTTATCAATTCATCGGACAACACCATTTTACTATCCTTTAACCCAAGGGAACCGACGGCAAGACAATTTTCATTCAATGCGGGATAATCCCCTTTGGTTCGTTTTTGGGTGCTATCATTTCCATGGGCAGCAACAACCAAAGCCTGGCAGTTGTCAACGGCATCGCGAACCACCTTGTGGTCTTGCATAAAACCAAGGGACAAATTGATGATATCTACCTTATCGGAGTAGTGATTAATGGCACTAGCGACTACATTGGGGTTTAAGCCATCTGAATTTCTATTGATGATTTTTCCGATATGGAGCTGTACTTTCGGGGCCACTCCAAAAATGCCCTCAATGCCATTTGAGGCTATAATTCCCGTGATAAATGTACCGTGACCTTCATTGTCCTTAATATTCTGGAAACCATTTAAAAAGTTCGTTCTAGAGTTTATCTGTTCAACAAAATTATCATGTGGATAACATCCAGAATCCAATATTGCTATGTTTACCCCATCACCCTTTGTGGTATTCCATTTTTCATGGATACCAAAATCCACAATGTGCCATGGAAGTTCATGTATTTCTGGATTACCACCATTGATACCTTCAATTAGTTGTTGGGAATTAGCTACCCCCCCACTCCAATAGTAATTGTTTGCTAAATCGCGAAACCATACGGTATTGCCATCATAAGGCTGACCTTGATAAAGCTTCCCATCAACTTCAAGAACACTACCGGGAGCTAAGTACTGGTAGTTGGGTGCATCCAATCGCGGTGCCCCCACCCGTACATTCAAGTATTTGGAAACGGTAACTTTCATTAGCCTACACGTTGGTCGAGTGGAACGGTTTCTTTTAAGGTAGCCCCATCATTGGATGCCATTTTGGTGGTTGAACGGATGGAATTGCGTATCCGAATGAGCTTACTTAACAAATCAAACCAAAAGGGGGCTCCAAGGGAAATGGCCAAGGCCGTAATCACATACCCCCAGAAATTATCGATCAGATAACTGAGGTCATTAAACTCCGCATAGGTCACTTTTTCACCATTAACGGTCCCTTCCTGGATACTGTAGTAATCTCCTGTTTGTTCTGCCATGTATTTGCTTGGAAACGTTACCAGATATTTCTTTTGGCATTTTTCAAAAATCAACTGTTTTGAATTTGCTTTCCCCTCGGTAGTGTCCAACGCTACTGCTGGCAGGTTTTCAGGGGGTCTAAATCCCAATATCTTTGTGGCTTCATCGATATCTGAATCTAATTCGGCCTTAAGTCGCAGAAGACTGTCCAGTTTAGTATTGAAAGCCTCCCTTTGGGTGTCCGCATTTTCCCCGTCAACCTGAACTTTGACTTGATTCGTGGAATCTATTTTCGGTGGAACATCTTTTTTAGTCTCCTTGTCTTTTTGATAGAGTTTAATAACTTTCTCGTTCTCTTCTATATAATTGGAGGCCAAGACTACCATTTGGTTTCTGGCCTCTTCATCCACCGCCAATAATTCGGCTATTTCGAGCGTATTTACATTAAAGGAAACCGCAATACCAAAACCGATAAGAATAAGGATCAATTGTACGGTCCTCTTGTACCATCCGGTGACCCGTTCCATAGTACTGTTAAACCAAGTTTCCAGATTTGCCTTAAACTTTACCAAATCATTTTGTGCGTCGTCCAAAAGGGACAATACATGTGATCGCGTTTCTTCCCCTATAAAATCATCGGTCTTTGACAATGCCTCCCTAATGGTCGTAACCGCTGGGGTATTTGGGTCGCCCCCTTTCTTTAGGATATCCAGCAAAGCTTTGGCAAAATCGGCCTGATCGATATAGGAGGGCTTGGAAAAGTAATTTCCAGATGCCAAGTATTTGATAACAGGTTGACGATAAAAGGTTTCGACCAAGTTATCCCCGTCTCCAACAAAATTCCGCTTTATCCTTTCTTTGGAATCTGAAGTGACCCTATATACAATATTATTACTTGCCTTTGGTCCATCTTTGAGCATTCTACTGATACCGTGCCTTAAATTTCTGGCCCGTAATCCAATAAAGTTGGCTATCATCTCCTGTAGTATCGATGCCAATAGGCTATACAGAAGAAATATAAAAATCAACCCTATCACTACATCCAAAGCAACACTTCCCGTCATAATTACTTTTTTAATTGGTTGTTTAAAAGGTTAGGCGCGTTTCTTATCGTCAATCCAGCTTCACGCTGCCCATTTAGGGCGTCATGGAATAGTTTCATGGTTGGCCTTGAGGAGGTAATATCCATAATCTCATCCCCATCCATAAACTTGCGGTTGTTACCCAAAGCAATACAGCCATTCAATTGATACCAATAATTTGCGGAGTGGAACTTGCATTCGCTACGACCGGGAACTTCCTTGATTTCCCAAAGCTCTTTTTTGAACCGTGGACTATATTCCAAAACCAAGGGATATTCCCCTTCAGGTATACAGCTTATATTTTGTTGATTATTTACCCAACCTCTCTCCAAAGACTCTCCTTTGAACATTTTTTTCTCCCCATGAAGAACAAGGCAAACCCCTAAACTCGCTTGTTTGCCAAAAAACGTATCTCTAACGATAAGTACTTGCATCATTTTTTTGTTTTAAACCAATTGTATGTAATGTGTCAAACCACACGATGACCTAGCATAAGGAAATACGCTTTCTCGGGTATTTCAATAGAGAAACAAGAGGTAGAAAGTTCTTTTATTGGAGTACTTCAATATAGAAATTGGTTATGAAAACCCACTGCAAAAAAACCTTAGACTTTCTGGGGTTTTTATACTATTTTATAGGCATTTACCTACTTATAATTATTATTACTA
>JBCDBE010000102.1:0-12026 GCA_039184365.1 Bacteroidota bacterium
ATTAATACGTATTTTAATTACGTAGGTTTGCTTTGTGATTAAGGAATCAACTCTTAAAAAGATAGAATAATGAAAGCAATGCTCACAAAAACTTTAGGCCTATACGTAACATTAATACTCCTTGCTTGCGGTAGTACACAGGAGAAGAAAAACCAGGAAACCGCACAAGCGGATATTCCTTCGGCTACTTTGGAAATTGAAAAACCACAACTAACCTTCGGTTTTATCAAGCTAACCGATATGGCCCCTTTGGCGATTGCCAAAGAGAAGGGCTTCTTTGAGGATGAAGGTCTTTACGTTTCGGTAGAGGCACAATCCAACTGGAAAAATGTTTTGGACCGTGTTATTGACGGTCAATTGGATGGCTCACATATGCTTTCAGGCCAGCCAATTGCTGCTGGGGCTGGCTTTGGTCGTCAGGCCGAATTGGTGACCCCCTTCTCCATGGACTTAAATGGAAACGGTATTACCGTATCCAATGATGTGTGGTCAAAAATGAAGCCCAACGTACCTAAAGGTGCTGATGGTAAACCTATACATCCTATCAAGGCCGACGCCCTTAAGCCGGTAATCGGTGAATACAAAAACAATGGAAAGGCCTTTAAAATGGGAATGGTATTCCCTGTATCCACGCACAATTATGAGATTCGATATTGGTTGGCTGCGGCTGGCATCCATCCGGGAATGTACACTGCCGATAATGTTCAGGGACAAATTGATGCAGAGGTATTGTTGTCAGTAACCCCACCACCTCAAATGCCCGCCACCTTGGAAGCAGGAACCATTTACGGATACTGTGTAGGTGAACCTTGGAACCAACAGGCAGTTTTCAAAGGAATTGGGGTTCCTGTGACCACCAACTACGATATCTGGAAAAACAATCCGGAAAAAGTGTTCGTAATGACCAAAAAATTTGTGGATGAAAATCCGAACACGGCCATCGCCGTGACCAAAGCCTTGATCCGTGCCGGTAAATGGTTGGATGAGCCAGAAAATCGTGCCGAAGCGGTAAAAATTCTTTCGATGCCACAGTATGTAGGCGCTGATGAAGTGGTGTTGGCGAACTCCATGACCGGGACGTTCGAGTTTGAGAAAGGGGATAAGCGTTCCATGCCCGATTTCAATGTATTTTACAAGTATAATGCAACCTATCCCTTCTATTCAGATGGTATCTGGTTCTTGACCCAAATGCGCAGATGGGGACAAATTCCTGACCCCAAACCAGCGTCTTGGTATGAAGAGACCATTAAAGACATCTACCGACCCGATATTTGGATGAAAGCGGCCAACCTCCTTGTTGAAGAAGGCCATATTCCAAGCACGGATATTCCTGAGACCGATGGTTATAAGCCCGCAACCTCAGACTTTATCGATGGTAATACCTACGATGCCAAAGACCCCATCGGCTATATCAACAGCTTTGAGATAGGAAACAAAGACGATTCCTCGCTTTAACAATCATTGAAAAGGTACAATCATGAAGCAAAGTGTAACCGTTAACAAATCTAAAGAAGTAACTGCGGCCGTGGTATTCAAAGCATCGCTGTCCAAATTCCACCTGAAGTTTCCAAAATTTGATGCCAAGGGCATATTACGAAAACTGTTGATTCCCCTACTATCCATTATATTGTTCATTGCTTTTTGGCATTTTGGAGCCAAGGCCCTGTTCAATATCGAAGCCGATTATAAGATTCAAAAGGCATTGACAGAACAGGGGCAAGTACAGGCCGACCAGATGGCAGCCTGCATCCTTTCAGGGGATATCAGTTGTCAACCCAATACACTGCCATCACCAGCACAGGTTTGGGCTTCTTTCAACACCTTGATTGCTGACCACAGGGTTATCAGTGCTGATAAATTGGCATTCAAAGAAAAAACGGCAACTATTAACGAAAAACGAATGGCCGAAGGTAAAGATCCGATTACCTATACGGGGCGTCCTTCGTTTGTAGACCAGATTTTTACCAGTCTGAAAACTGTTTTTGCAGGATTTGTCTTGGCATTTTTGATTGCCGTTCCGATTGGAATCGTTATTGGACTAAGCAACACGCTCCGCAATTCCTTCAACTGGTTGATTCAGATTTTTAAACCGGTTTCCCCTGTAGTTTGGTTGCTTTTGGTGTTCATGATCGTAAAGACCATGACCAAAGATTCCAATCAAGATAGTGCTTTTATCATCTCGTTTATCAGCGTGGGTCTGTGTGCCATGTGGGCTACTTTGGTCAACACGGCAATGGGGGTTTCCTCGGTGGATAAAGATTACATTAACGTTGCCAAGGTTTTGAAATTGGGGCCACTTCAAAAAGTGTTCAAGGTGATTTTGCCATCGTCATTGCCCTTGATTTTTACGGGATTGCGCATCACGCTCTCCGTGGCGTGGATGGTTTTGATCGCTATTGAACTTCTGGCACAGAGTCCAGGGCTGGGATCTTTTGTTTGGGAGGAATTCCAGAACGGGGCCAACGATTCCAACTCCAAAATTATCGTGGCCATGTTCGTCATTGGAATTATCGGATTCTTGCTGGATAGGATAATGCTCATTATCCAAAATGCCGTATCGTTCAACAAAAACGCAATGGCTTAACCCTTCGATCATGGCATATTTAGAACTTAAGAATATACACAAGACCTATGGGGAAGGACCCAATCAAACCGAGGTGCTCACCGATATCAATCTGAGTATTGAAGAGGGTGAATTTGTTGCCATCGTTGGTTTTACCGGAAGTGGAAAGACCACCTTGGTGAACCTCATCAATGGCCTTCTAAAACCAACGAGCGGCGAGGTGCTTTTTAAGGGCGAGCCGGTAGTGGATACCAGTCATGAACGTGGGGTCATTTTTCAGAACTATTCCTTATTGCCATGGTTGAGCGTTGGCCAAAATGTGGCCATGGCAGTCGGCGAAGCGTTCCCCAAAAGCAGTAAAAAAGAGATCAAGAAAAGGGTTGACGAGTATGTGAAAATGGTGAACCTATATCCAGCTATCAACAAACGCCCTAAGGAACTGTCAGGCGGGATGCGGCAGCGTGTGGCCGTGGCCCGTGCATTGGCCATGAACCCTGAGATGATTATTATGGATGAGCCGTTGGGCGCATTGGATGCCCTGACGCGGGGTAACCTCCAAGATGAAATCTTGAAAATCTGGAGTAAGGACAAGAGAACCGCACTTTTGATTACCAACGATGTGGACGAGGGCATTTATATGGCAGATCGAATCATTCCCCTTCGTCCCGGACCCAACGCCACTTTGGGCCCAGAGTTCGAGATCAATATTGAACGCCCTAGGGATAAGACCGAACTCAATGACAATCCTGAGTATAAAAAGACCCGTAATGCCATCATCGATTACCTCATGGGTATCGGTGAAGAGCGTAAAACCACATCAAAAAGGGTATATGAATTGCCCGATTTGAGTCCGAAAAGTTATGTCGCCTAATGGGAAAACAGTTCTAATAAATGGAAACAATAACAGCAGTGGAAGAAAAGCCACTTCATGAAAATGGCATCTTTTTTCCTTCGGATAGGGTGATGTTGGATGTAAGGGATTTAAAAAAAGTGTACCCAACCCCAAAAGGCGATTATGTGGTGTTGGAACATTTGAACCTTCAAATTTTAAAGGAAGAATTCGTGACCATCATAGGGCACTCAGGTTGTGGAAAGACCACGATGCTTTCAATGATTGCAGGACTCAATGAAATTACCGGAGGTAAAATCTCCGTCTTGGGCAATCCGATCAAAGGTCCGGGTCCTGACCGTGGGGTCATTTTTCAGGCGCCCAGTTTAATGCCTTGGATGACGGCATTGCAAAATGTGTTACTTGGGGTCAACCGTGTTTTTCCCCACGCCACCAAATCGCAACGGAAGGACATCGCCAAATACTACCTGCAAAAAGTAGGATTGGAATCTGCTTTCAACAAAAAAACAACCGAACTGTCACAAGGGGAGCAACAGCGTGTGGGAATTGCGCGCGCATTCGCCATAAAACCCAAAGTGTTGCTCTTGGATGAACCTTTTGGCATGTTGGATTCACTCACCAGGGGCGAACTGCAGGACACTCTCATTGAAATCTGGAACAAAGAAAAAATTACAGCGGTCATGATTACCCACGATGTGGATGAGGCCATCTTTTTGGCCGACCGAGTGGTAATGATGACCAGTGGCCCGCGAGCGAAAATTGGTGACGTACTTAAGATTGGCTTTGAGCGTCCGCGCTCAAGAAAGGCCGTTCTCGACCACGAAGAGTATTACAAATACAGAAAACATCTCATTGATTTTCTAGAACACTAACAACCCTATTGTCGTATAACAGCTAACCCAAAAGTTATGAAAAGACCATTATTATTTTTATTCCTAGTAGTTCTATCGGTACGATCGATGGAAGCACAATTTACGCTTGATGCCCAGTTTCGACCCCGTAGCGAATATCGCAATGGTTTCCAATTTTTACAACCTGAAGATGTGGATGCCGGTTTTGTGACCAATACCAGGGCAAGGATCGGGGCCAATTACAAAACCCCGTTTTACGAAATTTACATCAACATCCAAGACGTTCAGATCTGGGGTGAGAACCCACAGTTGGTGCCCATTGATGGTAACAGTTCTTTTTCCCTTTTTGAGGCTTGGGCAGAATTGCAATTGGGTAAAGGATGGTCCACAAAACTCGGTCGGCAAGTGCTGTCGTATGATGACCAGCGCTATTTTGGAGGTCTGGACTGGGCACAACAAGGCCGCTATCATGATTTGGGGATGATAAAATATCGGACGGACGGGTTTATGCTGGATGTTGGTTTGGCCTTCAATCAAGATTTGGATGAACAGGGAGGTCCTTTGTTCGGGTTTAAAAATGCGGGTACTGAATTCAATTCAGGAAATCCATTTCAATACAAAACAATGCAACACCTCTATGCCAAAAAAACCTTTGGGGATTTTGGCGCCAGTTTGGTCTTGGCAAACCTCGGCTTTCAACAAGTTGATGCCACCACTGGTGATGTGAGCGATATCAGAAGTACGTTCACTGCGGGAACCCACCTGACCTACAAAAAAGGAAAGTTCGGATTGGCAGGAAACGCCTACCTGCAAACTGGGGAATTTTTTAACGGCATTAATATAGAGGATGCTTATTTATTGGGATTGGAGGCAACCTACAAAGTAGGTGCTAAAACTACTTTGGGTATAGGAGTTGAGGCCATTAGCGGTGACGATACCTCAACTACGGAGGCCACAGAAGCTTTTCTGCCCCATTTTGGGACAAACCATAAATTCAACGGTTTTATGGACCATTTTTATGTGGGGAATTGGGTCAATCGCGTAGGTTTATTGGATATTCACGCCAGTGCCGTGTTCAACTTAGGGACCAAAACCACCTTGTTTGCCAAGTTTTTGAATTTCCAAGGTATGGAAGACACACCCAACGGAGAACGTACTTTGGGCAATGAACTGGACTTGGTATTGACCCAAAAATTCAATGGTTTTGCACTTAAAGTGGGCTACTCCCATTTATTTGCCTCGGATGGTCTTGAAGAGCTTGAAACCCTTCGTTCGGGGGCCACAGACTTCAAAAGTTCACAAAACTGGGCGTGGGCCATGTTGATTATCAAACCGGCACTTTTTACTACAGCTAAAAAAGACGATTAGGCGTAAAGGAAGAACTTTGCTTCGTGGGGGTCATTTTCAAAGAAATTTGGGATGGCCCCTAGTTTATGATTGCTACCCCAAGATTTCTGTTATTTTTGCTTTATGACCACTTTTCCTGAAAAAGTACGTATTGTTTTGGCCGATGACCATGCGTTGGTTCGTGATGGTATTCGCGCTTTGTTGGAGGAAGAGGAAAATCTGGATGTTATCGGTGAAGTTTCCAATGGATTGGAAGCTTTGGAAATGGTCGAGGAACTGGCTCCAGATTTACTCGTCATTGATATTCGCATGCCACAGCTGGGTGGAATTGAAGCAGTGGAACGGCTCAATAGGAAAGGAGGTTCCAAAACAAAAAGCATCATCCTTTCCATGCACGATTCTGAGGAGTATATTCTCAAATCGGTCCAGGCCGGAGCCAATGGTTACCTTTTGAAGGACACCGACAAGAAGGAGTTCATCAAGGCCATCCATACCGTAAACGGTGGCGGTAAATTCTTTAGTGGTGATATTTCAAATGTTTTGGTCAATAACTTGTTTGGGGCTCCTACTACAGCATCCTCCCCAAAAAACTACGCCAAACAAAACGCGTTTGACCTCACCAATAAAGAACTGCAGGTACTGGAGCTGGTTTTGTCCGGACTCACGAATAAAGAAATTTCCGAAAAACTCCAAAACAGCAAACGTACCATCGAGACGCACCGCTTCAACCTCATGAAGAAAATGCAGGTCAAAAATTTGTTGGACCTGGCCAAAAAGGCGCAGGAGCATAATTTGGTCAATCCGTAATCCATTCCCCTTACCTTAAAAAATTATCAATCTCTTATTTTAAGGGCTTCTTTTTATCATTTCGACACTACGTATTACTACGTAATTTTATAATTTTCCAATGTGTAAGGAAGTCAGTATAATCCCGTAGATTCATGCCGAGAAAAGAACGTTTTAATACGATTTGCTCCTATTGTGGGGTGGGCTGTGGGATTACTGTTGAAAAGGATGCCAAAGGTGTTCTGAGCGTTGCAGGAAACACCGAATATCCTGTAAACAAAGGGATGCTATGTACCAAGGGTAAGACCCTGAATTACGTTGCGCAAGATACTTCTGATAGAATTCTATATCCTGAAATGCGCTGGAATAGGGACCATAAAAAACAACGCGTTTCATGGGATGTGGCTTTTAAACGTGCGGCTGCTGTTTTCAAGAGCATCATCGACCGCTATGGACCTGATAGTGTCGGGCTTTACGTTTCGGGCCAATGCCTTACTGAAGAATATTACCTTGCCAACAAGTTGACCAAAGGTTTTTTGGGTACCAATAACATCGATACCAACTCACGACTTTGCATGAGCTCGGCCGTAGTAGGTTACAAGAAAACAGTGGGCAATGATGCGGTACCCATTGCTTATGCCGACATTGAATTGGCCGATTGCTTTTTGATTGCGGGGGCCAATCCTGCGTGGTGCCATCCCATTTTGTTCCGTCGTATTGAAAAGCATAAAGAGGAAAATCCGAAGGTAAAAATGATTGTGGTTGACCCCCGCAGGACACAGACTTGTGCATTGGCCGATTTGCATTTGCAAATACTTCCAGGGACCGATGTGATCCTATTCAATGCCATGGCCCGTTGGCTTATTGAAAAGAGGCAAGTCAATCGAACGTTCATCAAACAGCATACTTCAAATTATGAAGCCTGCAGGGCAAAAGCTTTTGAATTGACGTACAGACAGGCGGCTGAAAAATGTGGGATTACCATTTACGAAATCAAAAAAGCGGCCAAAATGATCGCGGACGCCAAAAGGTTCATCAGCATGTGGACGATGGGGCTCAACCAAAGCGTTATAGGGGTTGATAAGAACGTGTCCTTGCTCAACCTTTCCTTACTGACCGGACAGATAGGGAAACCAGGTTCGGGTCCTTTTTCCCTTACGGGACAACCCAATGCCATGGGAGGCCGTGAGGTGGGGGGTATGGCCAGTCTACTGGCGGCACATCGCGATTTGGGCAATCCAAAGCACCGAAAGGAGGTTCAAGACTTTTGGGGTGGAAAGGAAATCAGTGGGGAACCGGGCCTCACCGCCACCAAGATGTTTGATGCCCTGGAATCCGGTAAAATGAAAGCTATTTGGATCATTTGTACCAATCCGGTAGTAAGTTTGCCTAACGCAAAGAAAGTGGAAAAAGCCCTTGAAAAAGCCAATTTTGTGGTCGTTCAAGACATTTCCCATACATCGGAAACAACGCAATATGCCGATTTGTTGTTGCCCGCGGCAGGGTGGTTGGAAAAAGAAGGCACCATGACGAATTCCGAACGTCGCATTAGCTATTTGCCCAAAGTCATAGATCCTCCCAATGAAGCCCTTCCCGATGCTGAAATTTTATGGCGATTTGCCCAAGAAATGGGGTTCCCTGGGTTTGAGTACGATTCTGTCAGTGAGGTGTATGACGAGTACTGCCTAATGACCAAAGGTACCAATATTGATATTTCAGGACTTTCCCACGAGCGACTCCAAAAAGAAGGTAGTTTTCAATGGCCCGTGCCCCATGCAAGCCATCCAGGTACCCCTCGTCTTTTTAATGACCATAACTATTTTACTGCAGATGGGAAGGCCCATTTTAACGCCCCAAAGCGTTTATTGAACGTATCCGAACAAACAGATATGGAGTATCCTTTGATTTTGAATACGGGTCGTGTGCGCGACCAATGGCATACCCGAACAAAAACGGGCAAGGTAAAACGCTTATTGACCCATATCCCGACACCATATTTACAGATGAACCGAGTTGATGCGTATCTCCGAGGTTTGAAAAATGACGATGTAGCGGTAATAACGAGCAGAAGGGGTTCTGTTCAGGTTAAGGTCAAGATTGACTTTGATATTCGTGAACGTGTAGTCTTTTTGCCCATGCATTGGGGTAAGATTTTGAACAGCGATTTTGGTAGGGCCAACAATTTGACAAGTGGGTTGATTGACCCTATTTCAAAAGAGCCCGATTTTAAATATTCTGCCGTACAGGTTGCAAAATATCAAAAACCCAAGGAAAAAATCGTGATCATAGGAGCTGGGGCGGCCTCCTACAGATTTATCCAATCGTTCCGGGAAAAGAATGAAACCGATACAATTGAAGTGTTTTCCAAAGAAAAATATCCTTTTTATAATAGGGTTTTACTTCCGGAATATGTCAATGAGGATTTACCTTGGGAAGCACTTCAAAAACTAAAGGAAGGGGAATTGGAAAAACTCAATGTGACCCTTTATGGTAAAAACGGCATTCAAAAAATACACCCTGAAAGAAAAATTGTTGAGGATGAAAGGGGAATGGAGCACAGCTATGATAAACTCATTGTCGCAACAGGCAGCCGGGCCTTTATTCCAAGTGATGTCCGTCTTGACCTACCTGGTCGCTTTACCATGCGTGAACGTAGCGATGCGGATAGACTAAAGCAGTACCTAAAAGAAACAGGCTTGCCCAATGAGCAACAACATGTGGTCATTGTTGGGGGTGGGCTATTGGGGCTTGAGCTTGCTGCGGCCTTAAAGAAAAAGGACATAAGTATAAGCATTATACAGCGTGCACCACGACTTATGGAGCGTCAATTGGATTTGGTTTCCAGTAAATTATTGGCAGAAGATGTTATGGATCGAGGTATACAATTATATTTTGATAATGAGGTAAGCACTGTTTTTGAAGAAAAGAAAGGTAAAAATGTGCTCAATGTTGGCCTAAAAACAGGGAGGACGTTAAGCTGTAATGCCATTGTCTACGCTATTGGCACACGACCCAATATTGATATCCTAAAAGAAGCTGGTCTTGCAACAAGACGTGGAGTAATCGTTGATCCCTACCTAAAAACCAGTGACGCTAGGATTTTTGCACTGGGAGAAATTGCTGAGTTTGAAAACAATTTGTTTGGTATTACCTCTGCGGCTGAACAGCAGGCCGATATCGCTGCAAACTATCTTTTGGGCGATTTGAGCAGTATCTATTCGGGCTCTGTACTTATGAACATTCTTAAATTCGAAGATTTAGATCTCTGTAGTATCGGAATGGTCAATACCCCAAAAAATGACCAAAGCTATGAGGAGGTTGTTCTAATGGATGTCAGTAAGCGGTTCTATAAAAAATGTATCGTCAAAGATGATATGCTGAAAGGAGCTGTTTTGATGGGGGATAAAAATGAATTTGCGGAATTTAAACGCTTGATTGAGGAGGAAATCGAACTTTCTGACAAACGGGAAGAATTGTTGCGAGGCAAATCAAACAACGCGCCCTTAAAAGGAAAGCCGGTCTGCTCTTGTGCCCAAGTGGGGGTAGGAAATCTTCAGGAAGCCATTGCCGGAGGGTGTACCGAATTTAAGGACCTCTGTGCGCAAACCGGGGCAGGCCTTGGTTGTGGAAGCTGTAAGCCAGAGGTCAAGGCCATTCTGAGCAACGCTACTAAAACGGTGATGGTGTGAGCATGAATAATGATGATTTACATCGGATTTTGATTAAGGGCGGAGTCACTTCACCGGGCGAACTCAAAGATGGTATTTCCCTGCTCGAGCAATCCGGACTGTCAACGGTATCTTTCGGTTCCAGACAAGATTTGCTGTTTCCCCTGCCAATTTCAAAGAAATCGGAACTTGAAAAAAGCTCGGGCAACACCACCCAAATCGTATCAGATCGTAGTTACCAAAATATTGTTAGTTCTTATGTTTCGGCAGATATTTTTGATATGACCTACTGGCTCAAAGGTTCTACCTATCTCTATATTTTGGAGCAATTTGATTTCAGTCCAAAGCTTAAAATCAATATCACCGACCCCAAGCAACGGTTGGTACCCATTTTCAATGGAAATCTGAATTTTATAGCTTCGGAACAAGAAGACTACTGGTACTTGAATATCCTACTCCCGCATTGGAAGAAGAGGGCATATTATCCTGTTCTTGTCTACAGTTGGGATATCGTAAAAGTTTCGAGGGCCATTGAATACCTGTATGCTTCCATCGATAATATAGACCAGTTGTTTTCCATCCTTAACCAAAATTTACAGACCAATAATAGAACTATTACCAAACCTTTGGAAGTTCCTTTTTTGACCTTTCCCTATTATGAAGGAGTGAACCGAATGGGACTCGACCAATATTGGCTTGGATTGTATTGGCGCAACAATCAATACGACCTGGGTTTTCTAAAGGATTTTTGTGGATTTTGCCTGGACAACAGCATCGGTAAAATCAGCATTACTCCCTGGAAATCTTTTATTGTAAAGGGAATTCCCAAAGGAAGTCGACCTGAACTGGAAGGATTTCTAGGGCAGCGGGGCATCAACGTGCGCCACTCCCAATTGGAAATGAACTGGCATCTACCTGTTGATGATTCTGAGGCCTTAAGCTTAAAAAAGGAGTTGGTCAAACACTTTGATGAAAATGACATCAGTACCTATGGTCTGACTTTTGGTGTTAGTAATGACGTTGGTAAACGTTCGCATTTCTCTTCGATTGTTATTGAGAAAAATCCAGTTCCTGAAGCTGTTAGGGAATTTAGGCGTAAACCTACTTTTAATGTGCTTCACTTTAAGAATTTTGATCCAAACTCTGACGAATATGAGCTATATGCCCAAGAGGTGGACAAAAATCAGTTGGGGCAATTATTGATGGAGTTAAGCAAAAAGTACTTTAAGGACTTAAGTAGGACAAAAGAAAAATTCAAACTGGAAAAGAAATCGGATCGGGTTGCACTTCGAAGTGTATATCAATGCCAATCATGTCTTACAATTTATGACGAATTTCTGGGTGATTCGAAAGCTGGGATTTCCGCAGGCACCCTATTTGATAAACTTCGCGATTCGTATGTCTGTTCGGTCTGCAATGCACCAAAGTCTGGGTTTCGAAAAACAGATTTAGAACTAATTTAAAAGCGAACAATGCAACCTTAAAGCCTAATTTTTTGTGCTGTTCAACTCAACGTTTCTACCTCGTAAACTTGGGAAATACCATGTCATTGGGTTTTGCTTGAGCAATGGTTTTTCAGTATTTTATGGTGTATAGCATCGCTTTGGCCCGCTGTCCCCATGCTTTATATTCTTCGTTTTGGAGGTAGGACGCAATGCGACACCTTGTGCGCTATCCATCTACTCGAATTGGCTAACGGACTCCGAATAGTGTTGCCTGTTAAAGTTGAGGGAAAGGGAAGCTATCGTAAATGGTATATGGAATCAAAGTCTTTGAAGGGACAAAAAGAATCATCTATATGGAAGTCCATGTCCTTATTGAATTGCATTAAACTTTGAAATGGTCACCGTTCCAGAAACAATCTTATTGTTGATATCAACGCCATTAAAATTTCCTTCGACCCCTTCGTTTTTGTCAATGAACTCCATCGCGTTGAAGTAAACCGAAGATCGGAAGAGCAC
>JBCDBE010000103.1:0-11989 GCA_039184365.1 Bacteroidota bacterium
CATTTCCCCATTTATTTTCATCCTTTCCCTAAAGTCCTTTAAATGAGGTGAAGTGTATAAGCCCGTTTTATAACCCGCTTCCTGAAGGATTGAGGCAAGCATATGACAACTGGATCCTTTTCCATTGGTGCCGGCCACATGAATCGTCTTAAATTTTTTTTCAGGATGGCCCAGGTACTCTGAAAGTGCAAGGATGTTATCCAGTTTCCCTTTAAATGCTTTGGCCCCCTTGTTTTGGTACATAGGAAGTTGGGCAAAAAGCCAATCCAGGGTTTCTTGATAGGTCACTACTGGCCCAATTTAAAGTTGACCACCACAAAACCAATTTGTTGGGATGGGGCATTGGAATCCAGGTTCCATTTATGAAGGAAAGCGGTTTTTTTGGCTGGTTCCAAAAGGCAGGGTGCATTATTGGTGGTTCCTTTTACACCAGGTGTAGCCTTAATTACTTTTCCATTTCGGTCCACTACAATACGCACAACGACCCTTCCATCTTCATTACATTCTTGTTGTACCTTGCCCTTACTGACCAAAGATCTACCATTAAGTCCGTATCCTCCAGTTCCTGATCCTGGAGTACCATAATAGGAAGTAGCATAAGGATTACCATCTGGTCGACCCTTATCTCCTGGTCGATTGTCATCACCTTCGGAACCACTGTCCGTACCATCTGATTTTCCTATACCCCCCATTAATGCATCCAATTTCTTTTTCTTGGCGTCTTCTTCCGCTCTTTTCTTCGCCTCGGCTGCTGCACGTTCCCTCTCTTTACGTTCGGCTTCCGCCTTTGCCTTTTTAGCCGCTTCGTCCGCCTTGCGTTTGGCTTCGCGTTGTTGTTTTATACGAATGGACTCCTCGCTTTCTTGGGTAAGTATCTTTTCGGTAGGTTCCTCTTTCCTTATTTCCTCTTTGGGTTCACTTTTTTCCTCGACCACTTCTTTTTCCTCAAGGATTTCTTTTTGGGGTTCATTTGGTGGTTTTGGAATTTCCCTTGGTTCGGAGCGAATTTTTTGTTTTGGCTGTTGGGTCCCTGAACCGAAATCCATTGTACCAAAATTGACCGCAATACCGCGTTCTTCAGGGGGGTCAAAATAGGTTAGACCTAGGTAGAAAAGGACCAAAACCAAAAGACTTAGTAAGACTGTGGTCAGGGTAAATGATTTTTTCTTGTGTCTCGTGTCTAAAAACGACATTTACTTGGGTCGCACGGCAAGGATAACTTTATAATTATTCTTATTGGCAATGTCCATTACGTTTACGGCCTCACGGATGGCCACACTTTCCTCAGCTCTAAGGATAATAGTGGGCTTTTCTTGACCTGCCAGTGCTTTTTTTAATTCAACTTCAATGTATTCTCCGTTAATCTGTTCGTTGTTCACAAAGTAGCGCAAATTCTTATCAATGGTCACGGACACATTTTGCGTATTGGTGGACTTCCCTTTTGCTTTGGGCAACAGTAAATCCAAGGCATTGGGAGCATTTGATGTTAACATAAAAAAGACCAATAGCAAAAAAACAATATCGGTCATGGAAGACATGCTAAACTCAGGACTAACTTTATTTCTACCTTTTAGCTTCATAATGCTTTAAACCGGTTCGTTCAACAAATCCAAAAATTCAACCGCATTTGCCTCCATTTTGTGTACCACCTTATCCGTTCGGTTTACTAAATGGTTGTAGCCAATGTAAGCAATAATTCCAACGATCAAACCTGCAACTGTTGTTGTCATGGCTGTGTAAATTCCGGATGCCAAAGAACCCATCTCGGCCTGACCCCCGCTGCTCGCCATTTCATGAAAAGCCAAAATCATGCCAATAACGGTCCCGAGAAAACCAATCATCGGTGCTGCACCGGCAACCGTAGCGAGAATATTCACATTCTTTTCAAGCTTATATACCTCTAATGTGCCTGCATTTTCAATAGCCGTATTGATATCGTCCAAAGGTTTCCCAATTCGGGCAACCCCCTTTTCGGTAAGCCTTGCGACTGGTGAATCCGTTTGGGCACAGAGAAGCTTGGCAGCCTCCAACTTACCATTCATGACATGGTCACGAATTTGGTTCATGAAGTTTTTATCGATTTTTGAAGCTGCTGTAATGGCAAACGTCCGCTCAAAATAGATATACAGCGCTACAAACAATAACACAAACAGCACAATGACAATGATGCTACTAGCGGCACCACCATTGATAATCAAATCGATAACGGATAATGTTTTTTCTTCTGATAGCTCAGCGGCCATTTCCTCAGAAGTCATTTGTTCCTGAAGTACGTTCATAAGTGTCCCCAATTTTATTGCAATAATAACGGGGATTTCACAAATAAATTATGTTAGAACAAAAAATCACGCATAGCAATGAAACAAAGCGCTCCGGCGACAAAACCTACAAACGCCAACCACGCAATCTTCTTAAAATACCAAAAGAAGTCGATTTTTTCCATCCCCATGGCAACCACTCCGGCCGCTGAACCAATAATCAACATACTGCCACCAGTACCAGCAGAGTAGGCAATGAAGTGCCAAAGAAAATCATCTAGGGGTTCAGAAAACATTCCCATACTGGCTGCCACCAAGGGCACATTGTCAATGATCGCGGAACCAATGCCCAACAACATGACCACGATATCGGTTTGAGGAATGGCCTCATTGAGCTGTTCCGCATACGTGAACAAAATGCCCAAGGACTCCAATGCCGCGACCGCCAGTAAAATACCTAGAAAAAACAAAATACTTGGCAACTCAATCTTAGTCAAGGCCGAATGCACAGGACTATGATGGGCAGATTCTCGGTGTTCCTCATTAACTGCCGAACTAATGGCGAACTTGGCGTTACTGTAAATTTCGGCAAATGTGGCCACCACGGCCAAAGAAAGCATCATACCTACATAAGGGGGCAAATGGGTGATGGTCTTAAAGAAAGGGACAAAAACAATCGACCCAAGGCCTAAATACAACATGGTAGGACCATATTGAGATTTTAGGGCTTCTTTCTTTTCCTCAACATCTACTTCTCCGGAGAAGACTTTAAATCTACTGGCTATAACAGTTGGCACGACCATACATATTATGGATGGTAATAAAACCCTGGTGACCAAAGTTCCAGCCTCCACCTTCCCTGCAATCCAAAGCATGGTAGTCGTAACATCCCCAATGGGCGACCAGGCACCTCCGGCGTTGGCATTGATTATGATCAGTCCGGCAAACCAAAGACGCGTTTCCCTATCCTTAATTACTTTCTGAAGTATTGTTACCAGGACAATGGTTGCGGTAAGGTTGTCGATGATTGCAGAAAGTATGAAAGCCAAAATGGAAAAAATCCAAAGCAGTTTGCCTTTACTCCTTGTTTTTATGTACCCCTTAATGGTTGCGAAGCCGTCAAAATAATCGATAATCTCGACAATCGTCATAGCGCCCAGAAGGAAAACCAATATCTCCGCGGTCTTTCCCAGATGATGGAGTAAAATCTCTTCAATATGGGTAGGTTCCAATTCTTTAAGCTGGGCGTTTACCTCAAAAACATCCAAATGTGCCAATGCAATTATGGCCCAAAGAATGGCCATCATGGCCAGTGCAGGTATGAGCTTATCAATTTTTAAGTTATGTTCCAGGGTAATTGCCAGGTAGCCTGCCAAAAAAACAATGATGATGATCGTTTCCATTATTCGTAGTTGGTTTAGGAGCTGTTAGTATATCTTATTCACAAGACGGATTGCCACATGAATCACTCAAGCTAAATATAAGGAATGCCCTTAGAATCTCCCAAGGGAGGTGCACTTTTTTTAGATTACCTAATCCATTTCACTCTTGCCATTCCATTGAAAAATCACCATTCATAGCTTATCTTTGCCCTGTTTTTTTAACTATTTTTCAATATCATGAATTTTTCTTTGACCGAAGAGCAGCAAATGATTCGACAAGCTGCAAAGGATTTTGCCCAAAATGAACTTTTACCTGGAGTAATCGAAAGGGATGATGCCCAAGAATTCCCAAAGGAACAGGTAAAAAAAATGGGGGAATTGGGGTTTATGGGCATGATGGTTGACGAAAAATACAATGGAAGTGGATTGGATACCCTTTCCTATGTATTGGTGATGGAGGAACTTTCAAAAATTGATGCATCCTCCTCCGTTATTGTTTCAGTAAACAATTCGTTGGTCTGCTGGGGTTTGGAAACCTTTGGGACCGAAGAGCAGAAACAAAAATATCTAACCAGACTGGCCACGGGTGAAATCATTGGGGCTTTCTGTCTTTCCGAACCCGAGGCAGGTAGTGATGCCACGTCCCAAAAAACAACGGCCCAGGATATGGGAGATCATTATGTGTTGAATGGCACTAAAAATTGGATTACCAACGGAAGCTCTGCCGAGGTTTATCTTGTTATCGCGCAAACCGATGTTGAAAAAGGCCATAGGGGAATCAATGCCCTTATTGTTGAAAGAGGTATGGAAGGCTTTGAAATAGGCCCCAAAGAAAACAAATTGGGAATTCGGGGAAGCGACACGCATTCCCTGATATTCAACGATGTTAAGGTGCCAAAAGAGTATAGAATTGGTGAAGATGGTTTTGGATTTAAGTTCGCGATGAAAACCCTTGCAGGAGGTCGTATCGGTATTGCCGCGCAAGCACTGGGAATTGCAGCAGGTGCTTATGAGCTGGCCTTGAAATATTCCAAAGAACGTAAAGCCTTTGGAACAGAAATCTCCAATCATCAGGCCATAGCCTTTAAACTGGCCGACATGCATACTAAAATTCAGGCAGCAAGAAACCTGGTGTATCAAGCAGCTATCGATAAGGATAACGGAGACAATTACGACCTATCAGGTGCCATGGCCAAACTTTATGCAGCGGAAATTGCCATGGAAGTGACCGTTGAAGCCGTTCAGATTTATGGGGGCAATGGATTTGTAAAAGACTACCACGTGGAGCGATTAATGCGAGATGCCAAAATCACCCAAATATATGAAGGCACCTCCGAAATACAGAAAATAGTCATTTCAAGAAGTATTCTAAAAGCATAAAAGGGGTTCTACCAACCGCCAAAACCCGGAATAAACTTTTATTTTACTGAAAGGTACCCTCTAAAAAAAGGGGGTGCTTCCCATTAAATGGTACAATTGAACTTTTATCCCCTAGTTTTCACAAGCTACGTTCGTTATTTAAATTTCATTTTTATAGATTGTCAAAATGCAGTTTGATACATTTCATCAAATGATTATATTTTAATGATTTTTTTTAAATACCAGAATTCTTATTCTAAATACTTAAAATCTTTAAAAATTATTCAATCATTGTGATATTTTTGAGAAAATGTCGCAATGATGGTATTAGGGAAACAAGGGCTTTATTTGCCCGAATTTGAGCATGATAATTGTGGAGCCGGTTTTATCTGCAGTCTTCAAGGGAAACGTTCCAATGACATCATACACAAGGCCCTTGAGATTTTGGATAAACTGGAGCATCGTGGTGCAGTCAGCGCAGATGGAAAGACGGGCGACGGTGCCGGTATCTTAATCGACATACCCCACGACTTCTTTAAAAGTGTATGTTCTTTTAAACTTCCCGAACCAGGAAACTATGCCACGGGAAATGTGTTTCTTCCTAAAAAAGAAAATCAGAGGCAGTTCTGTCAAGACACCTTTGAAAAAAACATCAAAAAGCAAGGGCTGGAACTTCTGGGCTGGCGAAATGTTCCCGTAAACAAATCAGTGCCGGGAAGAATAGCAAAGGAGACTGAACCGTTTCTCAAACAGCTTTTTATTGGGAAAGGGGATTCAGAAGATAAATTTCAGTTCGATTTAAAACTATTTATTGCCAGAAAGGTTACAGAGCATCAAATAAATGCTTCCAAATTATCTCAAAGCCATTTCTTTTATGTCCCTAGCCTTTCCCAGAAAATTATCATTTTTAAGGGACTACTGATGCCCCAGGACATCAGTCGTTATTATGAGGATTTACTGGATCCAAGGGTGGTGACCAGATTGGCATTGGTACACCAGCGTTTCTCTACCAATACCTTCCCAACCTGGGATTTGGCACAACCCTTCAGATATATGTGCCACAATGGCGAAATCAATACGCTAAGGGGCAATGTGGTACGAATGGGCTCCCGTGAAGAACTTTTGCAAAGCGATTGGTTTGGGGAAGAAATCAAAAACATTCTACCCATTGTTCTTCCTAGAAAGTCGGATTCCGCATGTTTGGACATGGTGGTAGAGCTCTTATTGATGACAGGGCGCTCATTACCCGAAGTGATGATGATGTTGGTCCCTGAAGCATGGGAAAAAAATGAGGAAATGTCCGAAACCAAACGGGCATTTTACGAATACAATTCTTGTGTCATGGAACCGTGGGATGGCCCTGCTTCCATTCCGTTTACTGATGGTAGCTACATTGGCGCCGTACTCGATAGGAATGGTCTCCGCCCATCACGCTATTCCGTAACCAAAAATGGGTATGTCATCATGGCGTCAGAGACTGGAGTTGTTGACCTGGAACCTGAAAACATTGAATACCATGGCCGATTGGAGCCCGGAAAAATGTTTTTGGTGAACATGGAAGAGGGCAGGATAGTTAACGATACCGAAATCAAGGAAGAAATCGCTAAAAAACATCCTTACCAAAAGTGGTTAACGAAGAATTTGGTTCACTTAAAGGACATCCCCTACAATGATTGTCCTGTATTTTTGGGAGAATTCCCCTTGGACACCAGAATAAGGGCTTTTGGCTATACCCAAGAAGACATCAACACCATTATTATGCCCATGGCAAAAATGGGAAAAGAACCTATTGGTTCCATGGGGGCAGACACGCCTATCGCCGTGCTCTCAGAAAGGCCCCAATTACTTTACAACTATTTTAAGCAATTATTTGCCCAAGTTACCAATCCACCATTGGATGGAATTCGGGAAGAGCTCATATGCGATATAAGCCTTACCCTGGGCAGCAACCAAAATATTTTTGACATCAATGAATTGCACTGTAGAAAGCTGAAAATCCAAAATCCGGTCATCTCAAAAGAAGACTTGGACAAAATAAAGAACTATGATCGAAGCCCCAATTACAAAGTGGTTTCCATTTCAACCCTATATGAAAGTTCAAAAGGTCACAATGGATTGGAGGACGCATTGGAGGGTATTTTACAACAAGCGTCAATAGCGGTCGATAAAGGGGCTAACATCATTATCCTTTCCGATCGGATGGTCAGCAAAGAAATGGCCCCCATCCCCGCTTTGCTGTCGTGTTCCTATGTGAACAGTGGACTCCATAGATTGGACAAACGATCCAAATTAAGCATCATTGTGGAATCTGCCGAGCCTAGGGAAGTTCATCATTTTGCCTTATTATTTGGATTTGGTGCCAGTGCCATTAACCCGTATTTGGTCAATGAAATCATTGGGCATCAAATCAATGAACAGGATATTACTGAAATCAGTTTTGAAGAGGCCATCAAAAATTACAACAAAGCGGTTGGGAAAGGTATTTTGAAGGTAATGAATAAAATAGGAATCAGTACTTTGAACTCCTACAGGTGCTCCCAACTTTTTGAATGTGTAGGTATCAATACCAAAGTTGTGGACAACTACTTCCCTAATACCCCAACGCGAATTCAAGGTATTGGATTGTATGAAATTGAAAAGGAAATTGCCAAAAGACATCACAGAGCATTCAAAAAGGAGCAAGTAGCCGCCAACCTGGAGTTGGAGATTGGTGGGGAATACCGCTGGAGGCGTGGTGGAGAAAAACATATGTTCCATCCTTTGACCATTGCCAAATTACAGAAAGCAGTACGGAGCAATGAACCGGATATGTATAAGCAATATTCGTCCTTAGTGAATGAGCAGTCGAAAAAACTAATGACCATCCGAGGGCTTTTTGAGTTTTCGAATTATGACCCTATTCCCATCGAAGAGGTAGAACCTTGGACTGATATTGTAAAACGATTTAAAACAGGCGCAATGTCTTATGGTAGTATCAGCAAGGAAGCCCATGAAAATTTGGCCATTGCCATGAATAGAATAGGGGGGAAAAGCAATTCCGGTGAGGGTGGCGAGGATGCAGAGCGGTTCTACAAGAACCATTCCGGTGATTGGCGGAACAGCGCTATAAAACAAGTGGCCTCTGGCCGATTCGGGGTCACTTCAAATTACCTAACCAATGCCAAAGAAATACAAATTAAAATGGCCCAAGGGGCAAAACCGGGGGAAGGAGGGCAGCTTCCCGGTCCAAAGGTAAATCCATCAATTGCCAAAACTAGAAATTCCACGCCATATGTGGGCTTGATTTCACCACCCCCCCATCATGATATCTATTCCATAGAAGATTTGTCCCAATTGATTTACGATTTAAAATCTGCCAATAGGGAGGCAAGGGTCAATGTAAAATTGGTTTCCGAAGTTGGCGTAGGTACCATTGCTGCCGGGGTTTCCAAGGCCAAGGCCGACGTAATCCTGATTTCTGGATTTGATGGAGGTACCGGGGCATCACCATTAACTTCTTTAAAACATGCTGGGTTACCTTGGGAGTTGGGCATTGCTGAAGCCCAACAGACCTTGGTTCTCAATGACCTTCGGAATCGGGTGGTTTTAGAATGTGATGGGCAATTGAAAACGGGAAGGGATGTTGCCGTAGCCTGCCTTTTAGGTGCTGAAGAGTTTGGTTTCGCCACAGCTCCTTTGGTGGCCTCTGGCTGTATCATGATGCGAAAATGTCATTTGAATACCTGCCCTGTTGGTATTGCAACACAAAATCCAGAACTACGAAAAAAGTTTGAGGGAAAACCGGAACATGTGGTCAATTACATGTATTTCGTGGCGCAAGAACTTCGCGAAATCATGGCCAAACTTGGGTTTAAAACCGTAGAGGAGATGGTCGGCCAGGTTCATAAATTGGACAGGAAAAATGCCGTTGAGCATTATAAAGCCTCCGGAATCGATCTATCCCCAATACTCTATCAAGTTGAGGTGCCCGAAGACACCAAGTTCCACAACACGGAGCCTCAAATACACGACGTGTATAAATCCATCGAGTTCGAAATCATAGCCAAATCGCACCCAGCCTTGTTCAGAAAGGAAAAAACCACTTTGGACTTTCCGATCAAGAATACAGATAGAGCAGTAGGGGCCATTATGAGCAATGAAATATCTAAAATCTATGGAGCGGATGGACTTCCCCAAAATACGTTGAGATTGAACTTCACAGGCTCGGCAGGACAAAGTTTTGGTGCATTTGCCACGAAAGGATTGACCATGGTCGTCAACGGAAATACCAACGACTATTTGGGCAAGGGACTATCAGGTGCCAAATTGGTCATTAAAGTACCTGAAAAAGCCACAATCATTCCCGAAGAGAATATCATCACGGGGAATGTTACACTATATGGTGCTACTTCTGGAGAGGCCTATATTAATGGAAAAGCAGGAGAACGCTTTTGTGTAAGAAACTCTGGAGCCAAAGCAGTGGTAGAAGGAATCGGTGACCATGGATGCGAATATATGACTGGAGGGATTGCGGTGATTCTGGGTGAAATTGGAAGAAACTTTGGTGCAGGAATGAGCGGCGGTATCGCCTATATTTTCGATGAAGAAGGGACGTTTATAAAGAAATGTAAAAACGATGCGCTCAACCTCCTGGAGGTCAAGGAGGATAAGGACATCAACGAATTGAAAGAACTTATCGAAAACCACTATAACGCCACACAAAGTCCTTTGGCACAACGCATTTTAGAGCAATGGGAATCGTGTTTGGGCAAATTTGTAAAAGTATTCCCTGAAGAATACCGTCAGGCATTGATTCGGTTGGAAAATGAAAAAGTTGAAACCATTTAAGTTCTAGGGTATGGGGAAGATCACGGGTTTTATGGAGTACAAGCGTAAAGATGAATCCTATACGCCGGTAAAAGAACGTATCAAAAATTACAAAGAGTTCACCAAACCGCTCAAAGAAGCAGAATTAAAAAATCAAGGTGCACGATGTATGGATTGCGGTATTCCTTTTTGCCATAGTGGATGTCCCTTAGGAAATCTAATTCCAGATTTTAACGATGCCGTTTATCAGGGAAGGTGGGAAAAAGCCACAAGGATTCTTCATTCAACGAATAACTTTCCTGAATTCACGGGTAGACTGTGCCCTGCACCATGCGAGGAAGCCTGTGTTCTTGGAATCAACGAAAACCCTGTTTCCATAGAAAATATAGAAAAGAATATTGTAGAAACTGCTTTTAAGAATGGATGGATAACCCCTAATCCACCCTCAAAAAGAACAGGCAAAAAAGTAGCTATTGTGGGCTCTGGACCGGCAGGACTGGCCGCTGCACAGCAACTGAACCGGGCAGGACACCAGGTAACCGTTTTTGAACGGGATGAAAAAATTGGTGGCCTTTTGCGCTTTGGAATACCCGATTTTAAGATGGAAAAAAAAGTCATTGACAGAAGGTTGAGTATACTGGAAGCTGAGGGCATCGAATTTAAAACTGGTGTTCATGTAGGTATGGATATCAAGGCAGACGAATTAAAAAGTGACTTTGATGCTTTAGTCCTTTGTGGGGGAGCAACGGTTCGACGTAAACTGCCAATTCCTGGAGCCGATTTAAAGGGAGTGGTTCAGGCCATGGATTTTCTTCCCCAAAACAATAGAAGGGTAGATGGCGTCAATGACTTGGGTGAAGAAATTATGGCTACCGATAGAGACGTTATCGTCATAGGCGGTGGAGATACGGGTTCTGATTGTATTGGGACATCCATAAGACAGGGAGCAAATTCAGTGACCAATTTTGAAATTATGCCCATGGCCACCAAATCAAGACCGGAAAGCCAGCCTTGGCCCTTTTGGCCTATGCGTCTAAGGACCAGTACATCACACAAAGAAGGGGCTGAGCGTGTCTTTAGTATATCCACCAAAGAATTTATAGGTGATGCAATGGGAAATCTAAAAACCCTTAAAACCGTAGAGGTAGAATGGGAGTTTTTGAAAGGGCAACGACCTAAATTGAAGGAGGTTGTCGGAACAGAAAAAGAGTGGAAATGTGAATTGGCATTACTTGCCTTAGGCTTTACCGGTTCAGAAAATTCCATTGCAGAGCAATTAGGGCTTGAAATGGATCAGAGAACCAATATCAAAGCCTCTGAAAGTGATTATGCTACCAACGTCCCTGGCGTTTTTGTGGCTGGAGATCAGCGAAGGGGACAGTCGTTGATTGTTTGGGCCATCTCCGAAGGCCGGCAGGCTGCACATCATGTGGATACCTATCTTATGGGAACATCCAATCTACCACTCAAAGGAGATGGGGACTTACCCAGGGTTTAATCATTAGATTAAATTGAATTAGTCGGAAAAGTAGGCCTTGTGCCTACTTTTTTGATTTAAGTCATAATGGGGGATAAAAAAAGCCCCTGTCACTTTGATGTGAAAGGGGCTTCGAGGAAGGCGGCGACCTACTCTCCCACCTGGTGTGGCAGTACCATCGGCGCTAACGGGCTTAACTACCCTGTTCGGTATGGGAAGGGGTGGGCCCCGTTGCCATGGCCACCTAAATCTTCAATATTGTTGACACATTGGGAGGGATCAAGGGAAGAATTTTGTGCTTTCGAAGTGGTTTAAGGACTGCGCGGGGCGGTGCCCAAGCATACGGGCAATTAGTACCGCTCGGCTGCGGACATCGCTGCCCTTGCACCTACGGCCTATCAACGTGGTCATCTCCCACGGCCCTTTAAAGAAAACCCATCTTGCGGCGGGTTTCGCGCTTATATGCCTTCAGCGCTTATCCCATCCCGACATAGCTACCCGGCAATGCCACTGGCGTGACAACCGGTGCACCAGAGGTCGGTCCAGTCCGGTCCTCTCGTACTAGGACCAGGTCCGCTCAATTTTCTGACGCCCGCAGTAGATAGAGACCGAACTGTCTCACGACGTTCTGAACCCAGCTCGCGTGCCACTTTAATGGGCGAACAGCCCAACCCTTGGGACCTTCTCCAGCCCCAGGATGTGACGAG
>JBCDBE010000104.1:0-11856 GCA_039184365.1 Bacteroidota bacterium
AAATAGATGCCTTTTTGATTTATTGTGATGACAAAATTCCTTCACAATCCCTTTTGAAGAAAGAAAATGAATTTCAACTCATTGACTTTTTGGTTACCCAAAGCAAGCAGTTTAAGGCTGAGGGCAAATAAAGGGCTTTTTTTAGTCGGTTTCTTTTTTTGTATTGCTGGTAGTTATGGACAACGGTCCTCAAAAGTAATTCAGGGAAAGGTGGTCTCCCCCAAAAAGGACGTGACTGGGATTACCATTCAAAATATAAGCACGGAACGGGCTACAATTACCGATTTTGAAGGTAATTTTTCCATTCGCGCAGGTGTTGGGGACACCTTGGTCTTTTCAGCGGTTCAGTTCAAAAGAAAAGTGGTTCCCGTTTCCGAAGCCTTGATCCATAGTCCTTTTGTTCAAATTCCTATGGAGGAGTTTGTCAACGAACTTCGGGAGGTAACGGTGCAACCTTTTGGGCTTTCAGGGGATATAGGGAAAGATTTGACCGGACTACAGTTGGAAAAGGATGTAAGTGCAGAGGCCTTGGGATTGCCGAATGCCGATGTACGAATAATCACCCAAAGTGAACGCAAGTTGCAAGAGGCATCAAAAGGGATGTATTCCTTAAGAGCCCCCCTTGCCATTAATATCAATCCAATTATAAATGCCATCACGGGCCGGACAAAAATGTTGAAAAACAGGGTAAAACTGGATAAGACCTATGCAAGGACCCAAAACGTCCAAAAAAACTATGCGGATTCCATATTTCAGACCGATTTAAAGATTCCTAAAATAAAGGTGGACGATTTTATGTATTTCTGCGAAGTGGATAACGAATTCCAACGTTTGGTTGCTTTGGGAGATCAATTGAGGATTTGGGAATATCTTCTGAAACGAAGTCAACTCTATAGAAAAAACAATGGAATGGAATGAGACTTCTTTTGGGTTTGAAGTAGGTTTTTGTTATCTGACTTTTTGATCTTGATATTTTCCTTTGGCACAACCTTTGTTTATTTTTGGCATGAACACACTGTACATGGGGAAATATTTTTGTTTGTTTGTGTTGCCTTTATTGGCGTTTTCAACGGCCCATAAATTCTATGTAAGCGTCACCAATATCAACTACTCCGAAAAGGACGATGCTTTTCAAGTGACTACAAGAATTTTTATCGATGACCTGGAGGAAGTCCTGAAAGAGCGCTATGGCATTGACGCAAATTTGGCAACAGGTCAAGAGACCTCCATTGCGGATGGCTATATCGAAAGGTATCTGCGAACCAAGTTTTTGGTGTATTTGAATGGAAAACCTTTTGACTATTCCTTCCTTGGAAAGAAGTATGAAAATGACGTAGTCATTCTTTACATTGAGCTTTCCAAAGTTGGTATGGAAACCCTTAAAAAAATGGAAATCGAAAATGAACTATTGACCGATCTTTTTGATGAACAGAAAAATGTGGTACATGTAAAATGGAAGGGCAAGAAGAGAAGTTTTGTCATGATAAAATCCAATGCTAAAGGAATGTTAAACTTATAATATCCTCAGCACTTACCGGCGATAAAACACTATTTTTCCACCTCTTAAAAATCAATGAAAATGAATAAGATAAAGTATTGTTTTGCATCAATGCTCTTCCTGTTTGCAGCTGCTGGTTTTGCGCAGGAAACCGAAGAAAAAGAGGAGCGCGAGCCTGGACACTACAACCAGAGCCGTTTTAAGCAATTGTATGAGGAATTTTCCACACCAAATACCTATCGTTCCGCTTCTGGAGCGCCGGGTCCTGATTATTACCAACAGCAAGCGGACTACTCAATGGACATCACCCTTGATGACAAGGAGGCGCGACTTTATGGTGAGGAAACGATAACTTATTACAACAATTCGCCGGATGACCTGGAATTTCTTTGGGTGCAATTGGACCAAAACGTTCGGGCCAAAGATTCAAAATCACCTTTAAGGAATGGAGGAGGTGTAAATATAGCCTATACCGCAGGAAACTTTGCGCAGCGTTATGTGACCGAACCGTTCGATGGTGGTTTTAATATTGATTGGGTCAAGGATACCTCAGGTAAGCCCCTATCATATACCATCAACCAAACGATGATGCGAATCAACATTCCTCAACCTTTGAAAAGTGGTGGGAACATTTCCTTTTCCATTAAATGGTGGTACAATATTCCCGATCATACCGTAAATAGGGCACGTTCAGGATATGAGCATTTTCCAAAAGATGGAAACAATGCCTATGTCATTGCACAATTCTTCCCAAGAATGGCAGTCTACTCAGATATCGAGGGCTGGCAAAACCACCAATTTTGGGGTAGTGGTGAGTTTGCGCTTCCCTTCGGAAATTATGAAGTGAACATCACCGTTCCCGAAGACCACGTGTTGGATGCCACCGGAGTACTTCAAAATAGGAAAGAAGTTTTTTCCAAAGACATGATGAAGCGATACGAACAGGCCAAAAAGTCTTTTGATCAACCCGTAATCATAGTAACACAGGAGGAGGCAGAGGCCAAAGAAAAAGGCTTTGCCGAAAAAACCAAAACGTGGAAGTTTAAAACGGAGCCTGGCCGAATGGTACGTGATTTTGGGTTTGCCACTTCAAGAAAGTTTGTTTGGGATATGCAGGCCGTAAAAATGGATGGTCGTACCGTAATGGCGGTGTCCCTTTATCCAAAAGAAGGAAACCCACTTTGGGAAGACTATTCAACAAAAGCAGTGGTTCAGACCTTACATACCTATAGCCATCATACGTTTGATTACCCCTATCATAAAGCAATTTCGGTACATGCCAAAAACCAGGGGATGGAATACCCCATGATTTGTTGGAATTATGGACGCCCTAATGAAGATGGCACCTATTCCGATAGGACCAAATTTGGGATGATCAGCGTAATTATCCATGAGGTGGGGCATAACTACTTCCCAATGATCGTAAATTCCGATGAGCGCCAGTGGGGTTGGATGGATGAAGGATTGGACACTTTTATGCAGTATTTGACCGAACAAGCGTTTGGGAAAAAGTATCCTGAAGCCGTTACGCCCAATGAAAAATATCCATCCCGAAGAGGTGACGCCGCCAAAATTGTGCCTTATATGTCGGGTGATCAAAGTAGATTGTCACCGATCATGTCGAATCCGGAAAACGTTTACCAATTGGGTCCAAATGCCTACGGCAAACCGGCAACGGCTTTGAATATTTTAAGGGAGACCGTGATGGGTCCCGAACTTTTTGACCATGCCTTCAAAACATATGCCCAGCGTTGGAAGTTCAAACATCCTACCCCTGAAGACTTTTTCCGCACCATGGAAGATGCATCGGCCGTGGATTTGGATTGGTACTGGAGAGGTTGGTTCTATACTACGGATTATGTGGATATAGGCGTAAAGGGTGTTAAAAAGTATTATGTGTCCAATAAAGTGACCAAAGAAATGCAGGAGTATATGGATGTCCGGGGGCTTACCGAAGCAGACCTACCTCCATTGGTTTATCTGGCCTCTGAAGACAGCGAGAATTTTGATGAGAACCTTAAGGGTAAGGCTCCATCAGAAGTTTCCCAGAACCTGAAAGAGTTCATGATGGACAACATGACGACTGAAGAGCGTGCCCAAGTGGAAGAACCAAAATATTTCTACGAGGTTACTTTTGACAAGCCGGGTGGAATACCAATGCCTTTGATTGTGGAATATACCTATGCTGATGGTACAACAGAAAATGTGACGTACCCTCCTGAAATTTGGAGAAAGAACGATGCTGAGGTAAGTCGTGTGATTTCATCACAAAAAGAATTGGTAGGTATTGTAGTAGACCCAAAATTGGAAACTGCGGATATTGATACCACCAACAATGCGTGGCCGAAGAAAGAGGAGAAATCGGACTTTGACCAGTTTAAGGAAAAGGTTAAAGGAAAGTAATCTTTAGTAACAAAAGTGTTAAGCCCGGTGATTTCACCGGGCTTTTTTACTTTACCCATAACTTCTCATTATCTTTGCATCATGCCTACATTGTTCATTAGCGGTGGCGAAATTGTCTTTATCCTATTTATAGTGGTGATGGTTTTTGGTGCGGATAAACTTCCAGGAATTGCCAAAGGCCTAGGTAAAGGTATGCGACAGCTTAGGGATGCCACGGATGATATTAAACGTGAAATCCAAAAGTCGGCCGAAAAACAGGGTCTGGACAGTACCCTTACCAAAGAGATTAAGGAGGAGTTCAATGAGGTAAAGAAGAGTATGGATGATGTGGCAGGAACCATTCGAAGAAGCTCTAAATAACCATGTGGGAGAAACTGCTCCAATGGGATAGGGCAACACTTATTTATTTAAATGGACTTGGTAATGCACATTACGATGGGTTTTGGTCCATGGTGACCAAATTTCCAACTTGGACCCCTTTTTTCTTATTGATGCTAGTTGCTTTTTTCCTAAAACACCCAAAGCGCCATGCATTGGTCCAAATACTTTTTTTACTGTTAGTGGCAGGATGTATAGGCATACTCTCCAATTTTACCAAAGAATGGGTAGGTAGGTTGCGGCCGTGTAACGATCCCGAAATCAACACCATGATACGGGTGCTGAGAAGGCCATCGGATTTCAGCTTTTTTTCTGGTCATGCTTCCACTTCATTTTCGGTCATTATTTTGGCCTACCTATTTTTGAGGAAGCGGTGGAAATGGTCATTTATGCTATTTATTTGGCCCTTACTATTTTCCTACAGTAGAATTTATTTGGGAGTTCATTTTCCCTTGGACATTATGGCCGGAGCCGCAATGGGTGGGTTATTTGCCCTGCTGTTTTATCGGTTTTATCTCAAAATTGTAAGACGCGACTCATTGTCAACCCATCCCTGATGGGTAGTAACACGGTTTCCAATCTAGGATCATTGGCCAACTTTTTGTTGTAATCTAAAATAGCGCTGGTGGCCTTGTCACCATTGGCCAAGGGTTCAACTACCTTTCCAGACCAAAGTACATTGTCCGAGAGAATGATGCTTCCGGGACGGCATTTCTTAATGGAAGCCTCAAGATAGCTGTCATATTGTGTCTTCTCAGCATCAATAAAAACCAAATCAAAGGTCATATCCAAGTTAGGAATTACTTCAATGGCGTCCCCAACATGCTGAATGATTTGGTGCCCGTGCGTACTTCTATTGAAATACTTTCTTTGCAAATCAAAGAGCTCTTCGTTACGATCTATCGTATGCAATTGTCCGGTTTCCGGTAATCCCTCTGCTAAACAAATGGCAGAATATCCCGTATACGTCCCAATTTCCAGAATGGTCCTTGGGGCAATTAATTTGGATAAAAGACTCAAGACCCGTCCTTGATAATGCCCTGTGATCATCCTTGGCCGAACCACTTTTAGATGGGTTTCCCTAGTGAGTTCGGTTAATAGGGGAGGTTCTTTTTGGGAATGTTCAGCGATATAATTTTCTAAGGAATGGGATAGAAAGTGCATGGATGGCTTTTGGTAAAAGTATTCAAATATGCCGTATTTTTAAGGGAATGGAAAAAGCAATTATTAGGGATGCCGTACTCAAAGATTTACCTATTTTAAAGGTTTTTGAGCAAGAACTCATCAAAGCCGAACGCCCCTTTGATCCTACCATTCGTCCAGACCCTGTTAGCTATTATGATTTGGAGGAATATGTGAAGCGCGATGATGTCAAAGTTGTGGTAGCGGAAATGGATGGGATCTTGGTCAGTTCCGGATATGCCTATGCGAAATCGGCAAGAACCTACTTAGATCATACCCAATATGCCTATTTGGGGTTTATGTACACCGTACCTGAGTACCGCGGAAGGGGAATCAACCAAAGAATTGTGGAAGTATTGATGAATTGGGCCAGAAAAAATGACCTTATTGAGGTGAGGTTGACCGTTTACAATCAAAACCTTCCTGCCATCAAGGCCTATGAAAAGGCTGGATTCAAGGAACATCTCAATGAAATGCGCTTGCGCCTGAAATACTAGTATGATGAAGTTTGAAAATACATTGGATTTCGCCCAAAAAATGGATGCTCAGGACCCCTTAAAGTCATTTAGGGAACGATTTCACTATCCGCGGTTGAATGGCAAGGAGGTCATTTATTTTACGGGAAATTCGTTGGGTCTTCAACCCAAGGTCGCCAAAGGTTATGTTGACGACATTATGAAAGATTGGGCGGATTTGGCCGTTGAAGGACATTTTTATGCGGAAAAGCCATGGTGGGATTATCATGAACGGTTGGCCCAACCACTGGCTAAGGTGGTCGGTGCGAGTACGAAAGAGGTTTCCGTTATGAACACACTTTCGGTCAACCTTCATTTTTTAATGGTCTCTTTTTATCGTCCCACCAGGAAACGTTTCAAAATTCTGTGTGAGGAAAAAGCCTTTCCTTCCGATCAGTATATGTTACAAAGCCAGGCAAAGTTCCATGGGTACAATCCCTCGGTAGCCATTGTTGAAGTTGGAAAAAGGGAAGGAGAACATTTTTGGAGGACAGAAGACATTATTTCTAAGATTGAGGAAATAGGTGATGAACTCGCCTTGGTCTTGATAGGGGGTGTGAATTACTACAACGGCCAAGTTTTTGACATGGCTTCCATAACCCTAGCGGGCAAAAAAGTAGGTGCTTTTGTGGGCTGGGACTTGGCCCATGCGGTAGGGAATGTAGCACTGAAACTGCACGATTGGAAGGTCGACTTTGCCGCATGGTGTAGTTATAAATACATGAATAGTGGTCCAGGAAATGCCTCCGGTATTTTTGTCAATGAAAGATATTTGGGCGAAGGGGACATTCCCCGTTTCGAAGGATGGTGGGGCACCAAAAAAGAAAACCGTTTTCAAATGAAACGGGAATTTGAACCTATGGCTACCGCAGATGCATGGCAAATAAGTAACCCTCCAGTCCTTTCCTTGGCCCCTTATTTGGCTTCTCTACAATTGTTTGAGGAAGTGGGTATGGAGCCCCTAATTGCCAAGCAAAAACTGTTGACCGGCTATTTGGAGTATGTCCTTGTGGAAATAGATAAAGAGGTGGAGAGTACATTTGAAATTATTACTCCTGCTGAAAGGGGATGTCAATTATCGGTATTTCTCCATGGGGAAGGTAGGGCCCTATTTGATTTCCTCATGAAGCATGGAGTGATTGTGGATTGGCGTGAGCCCAACGTTATTCGGCTGGCCCCGGCGCCCTTTTATTGTTCTTTCGAGGATATGTATCGCTTCGGACAATTGTTGAAGGAAGGCATTCTATCAAAGTGATTTGATTTTTTTTAGATAGGTTGATGGTGTCATCTGTTGATATTTAAAGAATTGTTTTGCAAAATATGATGGGCTTCTGAATCCAGACTTATACATAGCTTCGGTAATGGTAGTATCACCTTCATTCATTACATCAATTGCCTTTCTTACCCTAAACTCATTCAGGAAATCAACAAAGGTTCTATTCGTCATTTTTTTAAAGAATCTGGAAAATGAGTTGGGTGTTAATCCGATTTGTTCCGAAATTTCCCGGGTACTTATTTTTTGATGATAGTGGGTATCCAAAAATTGAAAAATATCGCGAAGTCGATAGGATTCCTTTTCCCTAAACTCATATAGTAGGTCATTGTTGAACAACCGTATGTAGTTTTCTTGGGCTGATAAATAATTTAGAATAGAAAAAAGATTGATTAACTTTTCTTGAGGATTTAATTCAGTAAAGTGCTCAAATTGAAGGCTTAAGTGGGATTTGATGGTGCCATCAAATATCAAAACACATTTTGAACTATGAATCAATCTTTTAATCGTGGTCAGCTCTGGAAATTGGCCCAGTTTGCGCTCCACAAATTCCCTTGAGAATTGAATCACAACTTCCTTACCATTGTCAAACTGCTTATTGCCAAAATCCGAATGTGGAATATTTCCACTCAAGAATACCAAGGTTCCATTGGTGTAGGAATGGATTTTGTTGCCTATTCTTAGCATTCCCGATCCGTTTTTCACATATACCAATTCATACTCCGGATGAATGTGCCATCCAGCCGTCTCGCAGTTGGAGGATACCTCATAGCTTTCGACTTTAAAAGACACATTGGAATGGGTTGTTATGGATTCATATATCGGCTTCATTTTTATCGCATTACTATGTAGGGATCCTTTTGTTTAAAAGATGTGGGACAGGTCCTCACCCAAGCTCTTATTCTGATTTAGGTTTTCAATGGCCGACATTTCTGAAGGTCGAAGTTCAAAATCAAATATTTCAGAATTTTCGCGTATTCGCTCTGCTTTAACGGATTTAGGTATTACGGCAACACCCTTTTGAACTAACCAGCGCAAGGCGACTTGTGCCTCTGATTTATGGTGCACCTTTCCTATTTCAGTTAATTCAGGAATGCCTGCAACTTTTCCCATCATTATGGGTCGCCATGCTTCGAGCTGTATGCCATTTTTGATGCAAAATTGTAGAAGCCGATTCCGGCTTAGATAGGGGTGTACTTCAACTTGATTGAGTGCAGGTACAATATGGGTATGTTCCATCAGATCTCTCAATTGTTCAACAGTAAAATTACAAACCCCTATGGCTTTGGCCTTTCCACTTTTGTAAATCTGTTCCATGGCACTGTACGTTTCCTTATATTTTGTTTTCACCGGCCAGTGTATCAAGTACATATCAACGTAGTCCGTTTGAAGCTCCATTAAACTCTTATCAAACGCCTTTAATGTACTCTCGTATCCTTGGTCCGTATTCCAGACCTTTGTTGTTAGGAAAACCTGTTCCCTAGGAATACCACTTTTTTTTACTCCTATACCAACGCCCCTTTCGTTTTGGTATGCCGAGGCGGTATCAATTTTCCGATAACCTATGGATAATGCAGAGATTACCGCGTTTTCAACCTCACTATCATTTTTTGCGAAAAGCACACCAAGACCTATTTGCGGCATTTTTGTTTTGTTGTTCAATTCAAATACGTGTGGATTTTTCATTGCAGCCATTTCGTTTATTTCAATTATGACATAAAACTATCTAATTGAATGCTATTTGTATGGGTATTTGAATAAATCATTACATATTTGGAATAATTTGATGCACGGGATATGGTTTAATGTTGTTTTCTTTGCCTTACCTAAAGGAAACCATGAAATCACTTTATTTAATTCTGTCCCATCCCCGTTATTTTGCTCCGGCTTTTGTGTTTTCAAGCTTGAACATTTGGTTTGGTACCTGGGCTATTTATATTCCTTTCGTAAAGGATAAATTAAGTATCAACAAAGCGGATTTGGGAATTGCCCTTTTTTTTCTTGCCTTTGGGGTTTTTACCGTATTTCCGGTTGCTTCCAAGATTATAAACAAGCTTGGTGTTGGAAAGACCACATGGTGGGGAGTGATTTTTTGCACAATTACCGCATTGATTCCAGTAGCGGCCCCTAGCTATGAGTTCCTTTGTGTTGCCCTTTTCTTATTTGGGGTTGCTAACGGAATAACGGATATCGCCATGAATACGTTGGTTACTGAACTGGAAAAAGAAGACAAGGTTCAGTTTATGTCAGCTGCCCATGGTTTTTTTAGTTTGGGAGGTGTCGTAGCTGGCTTGGGCAGTTTTTTGATTCCTTTTATAGCCAGTCCCGTGTTGCATATGGGCTTTATTGCAGTTCCTGTTCTTTTGATTAATTTCTATTTTAAGGGACAGTATGTGTTGAAACGTTCCACTCCCATAGAAAAAGAACCTTTCAGCCTAAAGCTGTTTAAACCCCTATTCTTTCTAGGTTTGATAGGGTTTGTCAGTTTTGCCAGTGAGGGTGCTGTAGTGGACTGGAGTGCCTTGTATCTAAAAGAAGTGACCCTTGCGCCAGAACATTTGTTCGGGGCCGGTTTCCTGGCTTTTTCCATCACTATGACCCTAGGGCGATTTCTTGGTGACGGCATTAGCGAACGAATAGGCTCCATTAAAATAGTGGCTCTTGGTGCTATTATAGCAATCCTTGGATATGTTGGGGTGTTATCAGGAATTACGGTATTGGCCATTCTGGGTTTTGCCTTGACGGGACTTGGCTTTTCGGTAATTGTGCCTGAGTTGTTTAGGATTGGAGGAAAAGTAAGGGGTGTCGATTCTGCCCAAGGTATTGCTTTCATTGCAGGAACGGGATATCTAGGTTTTTTATCCGGTCCCGTTATTCTGGGTTTTGTAGCTGAGGAGTACAGTTTAACCAGCAGTTTTTTGAGCTTATTGGCCTGTGCTGCTTTGGTACTATTGATAACGACTATTTTAAAAAGACAAGGGCGTTAGTTGCTACCTACTCCTTTAAGGTAACGGAGATCCCATCAATATAAAGATTGAAACCTCCTTCTTTTCTTTTATGGTCCTTGACCAACTTGAACCCCTTGATATTGGAATAATTTTCCCAGGTGGTGGTCATGGAAGGCTCCGGTTGGTTGGCCTTTCTAAAAATCCATTCCCGAATTAGGTAATCATCCCCAAAAAAGAAATCATAGGCATCTCCAGGGGTATAGCCTCCCTCACCCCCATAAACGATGGTCAACTTTTGCATGGGCTCCCCGCTTATGGGAGCTAACTCTTCTTTGTTGTGTTCATGGGTAAAGTTATCCCTGTCCCACATCAAATTAAAAGGGGCCAACAGCCAATATCTGTCATTGATAAAACCAGCATTGGTTTTAAATGCAACACTGTCCATAGTTGCACGATTGTATTGCAGGGTGTCGGAACCGTTGATGTGCATTACATCATTGGTTTTCGGTTTCCATACCCAGCTTCGTTCAAAATGTGAGGAATCTCGGTCTACATTAAAGGTAAATGCAATCTCTTGAACGGTATTCCAATTTTCATAACCATGCGCCATGGCTATCTTTTCTAAAATGCTTTTGGGTCCAACTTCTTCGGTTGGACCTTCTACCTTTTTATCGGACTTACAACTTATGGATAAGACGGAAACAAGGAAAATTAATGGGTAGACCTTCATTCTGATGCTTTTTTCAAAGATACCCTGTTTTATCCTATCTTTCAGCGAACTTCAATAACCATAAAGTGACTTTCCTAAAAAGGTTGTTTCTAATCCTTATCAACCAAACCAAGCAAGCATTGGGTAAGGAGGGTCCTTATGATAACTTGACGGACGAAGAATTGGTGCAGAATATTGTGGCCAAAAATGATACCTTGTTGTTCGGTGTGCTCTATGACCGCTATGCTAGAATGGTTTACAATAAATGTTATGGCTTTGCCAAATCAACGGATGAGGCAGAGGATTTGACCCAAGACGTTTTTTTAATGCTTTTTATAAAGCTGGCGAGTTTCCAAGGGAGGTCAAAATTTTCAACATGGTTGTACTCCTTCACCTATAATTTCTGTGTGAATTATGTAAATCGAAACAAACAACGTAAGATGAGCGACAAGTCGGTCTCCATGCAGGATGTGGATTATAAAATAGCCGATGAGGTATCTGATGAGCGTATTTACGAAATGAAGGCCAATAAATTGGAAAAAGCCCTGGAAATGGTTGCTCCGGAGGATAGATCCATTTTATTGCTGAAGTATCAGGATGGCGCTTCCATAAAGGAATTGGCAGATTTTATGGAACTTGGAGAAAGTGCCATAAAAATGCGCTTGAAACGGGCAAAGGCAAAACTATTGGAAATCTATAAAACCCTAAGTTAGATGGCAAAGGAATTCAATAATCCGTTCAGTCAGCTGAACACCAATTTACGGGAAGTACCTCCTGAATTGCGGGAACGGGTCATGAATGATGTTGCCATTGCCAAACTTATCTTGGATATGGCCGTTTTGGTCACCTCCAATTATGCTGCACTTCTATCGGGATTACTTAAAACCAATAAAAGAAAATAACCAAATCAACAAATTACAGGAGTATGGAAAAATATAGACAAGTTTTGG
>JBCDBE010000105.1:0-11670 GCA_039184365.1 Bacteroidota bacterium
AACAACCCAGCAATTACTTTTAAACTGTTGTTACTTTTAGTTTCTGTCATGATATTAATTTTTGCTTTCTACAAATAAAATTTGCTAGTGTCTGGTTTATATACGTCAGCAAATTTCTTTTAGACGTTTTTTGGATGGCAAAATGTTAAAACCAATGGACAACCCCAATGTTTACGTAGCTTTAGCGATAAAAATAATTATGAAATTTTTGAATTTCCTTCTTCCAGCACTGTTTTGTTTGATCCTGATTGCCTGCGGACACAGGAAAAAGGGAACTAAAATTTCGAAAAGTTCAACAGACCTGCCCAAAACGGAAAATACGTTTAAGGTACTTCCCATCCAACATGCCACCATGGCCTTGGAATGGAATGGTATCATCATTTATGTTGATCCTGTTGGGGGGGAAAACGCATTTAAAGGGCAACCTTTGGCCGATCTCATTCTAATTACCGATATCCACGGCGATCATTTCAGTTTGGCGACTTTAGAGGAATTAAATACAGAAAAAGCTAAGATAATTGTTCCCCCAACCGTGGCCGATAATATTCCAGCGGCGTTCACCCCACAACTGGACGTATTGGCCAACGGTGAAAAAAAAGAACGATACGGAATTACCGTGGAAGCCATTCCTATGTACAACATCTGGGAAGAAACATTAAAGTTACATGTGAAAGGGCGAGGTAACGGTTATATCATGGAAATGAAAGGGGAACGCATTTATATCTCGGGCAACACACAGGATATCCCTAAAATGTGGAACTTGAAAGATATAGATAAGGCCTTTATTTCTATGAACCTACCCTATACCATGTCCATTGAAAGCGCGGTGGATGCCGTGTTGGAATTTCAACCCAAAGAGATGTATCCCTATCACTATCGCGGAAAAGATGGTTTTAGTGATGTGCAAAAGTTCAAGGCGCTTGTTGACCAAGCCAATCAAAAAATGACGGTAAACCTATTGGATTGGTATCCAAAATAATTAACGAACCAATTTTTTGTATTTGATCCGTTTGGGCATAATGTCGGCCCCCAAACGTTTCTTTTTGTTTTCTTCGTAGTCAGAGAAAGACCCTTCAAAGAAATAGACTTGGGAATCCCCCTCAAAAGCCAGAATATGCGTGCAGATCCTATCAAGAAACCAACGATCATGGGAAATGATGACTGCACATCCTGCGAAATTCTCCAATCCCTCTTCCAAAGCACGCAACGTATTTACATCCAAATCATTCGTTGGCTCATCCAAAAGCAACACATTACCTTCTTCCTTGAGGGTCATAGCCAAATGTAACCGGTTGCGTTCCCCACCGGAGAGCATATTGACCTTTTTGTTCTGCTCGCTGCCCGAAAAATTAAAGCGGCTAAGGTATGCCCTGGAGTTTACTTGCTTCCCTCCCATCATCACCAATTCCTGTCCATCACTAAAGTTTTCCCATATGGATTTTTCAGGGTCAATATTTGAATGGGATTGATCCACATAGGCCAATTTTGCCGTATCACCGACGTCAAAAGAACCCTTATCCGGGGTTTCTTCCCCCATGACCATTCTAAAAATCGTGGTCTTACCTGCTCCATTGGGCCCAATAATGCCCACAATACCGGCCTGTGGTAAATTAAAGTTTAAATCCTCATACAACAATTTATCGCCATAGGCTTTGCTCACCCCTTTGGCTTCAATGACATTTGTCCCCAATCTCGGACCATTGGGGATATAGATTTCCAGTTTTTCTTCCAACTGTTTTTGGTCTTGACTGACCAGCTTATCATAATTTTTCAAACGGGCCTTCTGTTTGGCCTGACGACCTTTGGCTCCCTGGCGCACCCATTCCAACTCCCGCTCCAACGTCTTTTGACGTTTGGAAGCCTGTTTGTTCTCCTGTGCCAAGCGTTTGGCCTTTTGGTCCAACCAACCGGAATAATTACCCTTCCATGGAATGCCTTCCCCCCTATCCAATTCCAGTATCCATCCCGCTACATTGTCCAAAAAATAACGGTCGTGGGTAACGGCAATTACCGTTCCTTTGTATTGTGCCAAATGATGTTCCAACCAATGCACGGATTCCGCATCCAAATGGTTGGTAGGTTCATCCAAAAGCAAAACATCTGGTTCTTTGAGCAATAATCTACAAAGTGCCACTCGCCTGCGCTCCCCTCCGGAGAGCACTTCTATTTTCTTATCGGCTTCTGGAGTGCGCAACGCATCCATAGCTATCTCCAACTTGGTATCCAACTCCCAAGCTCCGCTGGCATCAATCTTGTCCTGAAGTTCCGCTTGCTTATCCATTAACTTTTGCATCTTGTCAGCATCCTCATAGACTTCCGGAAGTGCAAACAGGTCATTGATTCTATTGTATTCGTCAAGAACGGCAACAGTTTCGGCAACCCCTTCCTTGACCACTTCGAGAACAGTTTTGTTAGCGTCCAACTGGGGTTCTTGTTCCAAGTAACCAACAGTATACCCGGGGGAAAAAACAACATCGCCTTGATAATTCTTGTCAACGCCAGCAATAATTTTGAGGAGGGTGGATTTACCGGAGCCGTTAAGGCCAAGTATGCCGATTTTGGCACCATAAAAAAAACTCAAATAGATATTCTTGAGTACCGGAGTATTGGCATTTTTAAAGGTCTTGGTGACCCCAGCCATTGAAAAAATAACTTTTTTATCGTCTGACATAATTTTGGTTAATGGTTCCCTTGGACTTGGTTTGACAGGCTAGTAAAAGTCGCTCAGGGCAAAATGGTTAATTCATTAGTTCATTTGGAACGAAAATCGAAACAAGCTCGAATTTGAAGCTTACTATTGGCTGCAATTACACCCTTCCCTTTAAAGCGTTAAAGACCCACGCGACCGCAAAGAAACCTATACCTACTGCCCCAAATCCGTAACCGGCAACCTCATCATACTTGAAAGCACCGAGGGCTATCATTCCCAATCCTACAATAATCATTATAATAGTGGCGTACGCCAATACGGTATTCTTAGTCATTCCCATCCGTTCAAATTAAGTGTAACTTCAAATATCGGAAAAATTAATAATCCGGTGGTATGCTAGGTCTCAAAAGGAAAGCGAATACCGGTTAAATTTCTAATATCATCCAATAAAGATATGAGGTGAAGACTGTCCGTATGGGACCAAAGTTTACTTTCTATTTGCTGTTGCCCAAGACATTCGTGTACCTCCAGAATTTCATGGTAGTATCCCCTACCCACTGTAGGAAGTTGAAAACTTCCAGATTGTTGCATTGATTGAAGGGTATACCCCTGTGTTTCATGAAAACGTGGTGCAAGCGCCACAGTTCCCAAGGTACCGGCAATTTCCGCACCTATTCTAGAATTATGGGTAAACGCACTATTTAGGGTCGCTTGGGCATTGGGATATTGAAACAGGATGGACGTCTGTATTTCCGTTCCGTAGGCATTAAAATTGGAAATAGCTTTTATTTCATTAGGCTTCCCTAGGAACAAATACGCCAGGAATACCGGGTAAATACCAATATCCAAAAGGGTTCCACCGGCCAGATCCAAATTTAAAAGTCTGGATTCTTTTGCCCTATCCAAAGCGTAAAAAGCAAAATCGGCATTTATATAAGTGACCTCGCCCAACACGCCTTGGTCAGACAATTCCTTTACCTTTCTCACGGTAGGATTAAAACGTGACCATAGTGCTTCCATAAGGAATACATTGTTGTTTTTGGCCGCCTTGATCATATCTTCAACTTCCAGTCCATTCACGCCCAAAGGTTTCTCGCACAGAACGTGCTTTCCACAGTTCATGGCTTTAATGGCCAAGTCTTTATGAAAAACGTGTGGCGTGGCAATATATACCACATCGACCGTATCCGAAGCAAATAACGCATCATAGGAGCTAAAGACATGTTTTACTTTAAAATGATTGGCAAAGTCCTGTGAGCGCTTTTGATTTCTTGATGCCACAGCAGCAATCTCAGCATCCTTGACCAATTGTAAATCGCTGGCAAAACTGGTGGCTATTTTTCCTGGCCCTATAATGCCCCATCGTATCTGTTCCATAGGATTAAAAGTAATCATTTATACTGCTTATCTTTAGCCAAATGAAGAAAGTAAACGGAATGGACATCAACTTCAACAAAAATGAAGACCATAATAAATTAATGCTTTCCGAACTTCGTAGAAAACTTACTGAAGTTAAGCTTGGCGGGGGAAAGAAGCGAATCGAAAAACACAATGCCAAAGGAAAAATGACGGCTAGGGAGCGCATTGCCTACTTGTTGGACAAGGATGAAGATGCCATTGAAATTGGCGCTTTTGCAGGTGAAGGGATGTACAAAGAACATGGGGGGTGCCCCTCGGGGGGTGTAGTGGTCAAAATTGGTCATATTCAGGGAAAACAATGCATTGTGGTCGCCAACGATGCAACCGTCAAAGCAGGAGCGTGGTTTCCGATAACAGGTAAAAAGAATCTAAGGGCACAGGAAATTTCCATAGAAAACAGACTTCCCATTATTTATTTGGTGGATAGTGCAGGGGTTTACCTGCCTATGCAGGACGAAATATTTCCGGATAAGGAACATTTTGGACGCATTTTTAGAAATAATGCCGTTATGAGCAGTATGGGCATTACCCAAATCTCCGCAGTAATGGGAAGCTGTGTTGCTGGAGGTGCCTATTTGCCAATTATGAGCGATGAGGCCCTTATTGTTGATAAAACAGGAAGTATTTTCTTGGCAGGAAGTTATTTGGTAAAAGCGGCCATAGGGGAAAGCATTGATAATGAAACTTTGGGTGGCGCTACCACCCATTGCGAGATTAGCGGTGTAACCGATTACAAGGCCAAGGATGACAAAGATGCCTTGACTACCATCAAGAGTATTATTGGGAAAATAGGGGATTTTGAAAAAGCTGGGTACAACCGAGTTGCAACCAAATCACCCAACGAAAGCCCAGAGGAACTCTTTGGTATTTTACCAAAGTCCCGTACCGATCAATATGATATGTTGGAAATCATTAAGCGATTGGTGGACGATTCCAACTTTGAACAGTATAAAGGGGACTACGGCAAAACACTGTTAACGGGTTATGCGCGCATTGATGGATGGGCCGTAGGCATCGTGGCCAACCAACGGAAAGTGGTTAAAAGCGGTAAGGGCGAGATGCAGTTTGGTGGGGTTATCTACTCCGATTCCGCGGACAAGGCTACCCGTTTCATAGCCAATTGCAATCAAAAGAAGATTCCATTGGTTTTTTTACAGGATGTCACCGGTTTTATGGTAGGAAGCAAAAGCGAACATGGAGGCATCATCAAAGATGGGGCTAAAATGGTGAATGCCGTGAGCAATTCGGTAGTGCCCAAGTTTACCATCGTCATTGGCAATAGTTATGGGGCGGGCAATTATGCCATGTGCGGCAAGGCCTATGACCCTAGATTGATCGTGGCATGGCCCACTGCCGAACTTGCCGTAATGAGTGGGAATTCTGCCGCCAAAGTTTTATTGCAAATTGAAAAAGCGGCATTGGCGAAAAAAGAGGAAGCCCTTGATGAAGCTAAAGAGAAGGCGCTTTTTGAAAAAATCAAGAACCGATATGATAATCAAGTATCTCCCTATTACGCGGCTGCACGAATATGGACCGACGCCATTATTGATCCAAGGGATACCCGAAAATGGATATCCATGGGGATAGAGGCAGCCAATCATGCTCCCATAGAAAAGCCTTTTAATCTTGGGGTATTGCAGGTTTAAGACCACTCACATCAATGGACTCCATGCCTTTCTGCATTCGGGCATCAAGGGTAAGATTTCCAGATACTTCTTGGGAGAATGCCTTATAGCCATATTTATAAAAAGATAGTACATCCCCTCGCTTTGCATGTATGGCATACCGGCCTCCATTATCGGTTCTCACTGTGTCCCGAGTTCTCAAATTTCTTACCAAAACATCAGATACCCGGGTTGAATTGCTCAAAACAAACCCAGATATGGTCCTTTGTCTTTTTAATTTCCTTTCCATTTCTTTTTCAAACCTGGCCGCTTCACGTTTTGATACCAATAAGGAAGTCCTAAGAAAGTATGCCATGTTGACCGAAGAAATCCTTACCCATTTGTCTTGACTGGTGTATTTTCTAAAGGAGCCAAACCCATTGTATGAGGCCTCAAGTGCAAGTCCGGGTGGTGATTTTCCATACACCTCAAGCAGTTCCAATGAGGCAATAAAATCATTCATGACCACAATTTCAAAAGGGTTCAGATCGATCAAAATGCTTTCTTGACCAGCCTTTAAAACATATAAAATATCTTTCCCGGATTTGTTCAAGTTGGTACCCGGCATTCTATTTATTCCTCCATCATCATCATAAATGTTTATCCTAAGCAATAGACTATCCGAGACATTTTCCTTTACCGTGAATTCCAAAGAGTGGAGTTTTCTTAATCCATCACGGACTAATACGCGTGTAGCCAGTTCTCCTCCCAATGCCATATTATCTTTCCAATACCCAAAGTACTCTTCTCCATAACTTCTATATCCCACATTATCACTTATGAATTCCCCATCATTGTACACCTCCACTTCTGCTAATTCCATTTCTTGTGGGTCCATATATACTACAACCAATTCTTTATCAAAAAACTGGGAGGCATTGGAATATTCTATTTTTTTTATGGCATATCCCAAAGAAGAAAACTGAAGAACTGCATCCGCGCCAATTTTCCCCGGGTAAAATTCCAATAAAAATTCCCCCTCCTCATTGCTCACGGTACCGATACCCAAATCAATAAAACCAATATTTACAAAAGGTATTCCTTCTTTTGTTTTTGAATTGACCACCTTACCGTAAAAGGATTCTTGGGATTGTATTGTAGGACCAATGGCGATAAAAAATAATAAAAACTTGATAGTGCTGTTTCTCATTTCTACCGTTATTCCACCATAAACTCTAAAAATAACTGTTCCTTATCATCAGATGGAGCCAAACGAATCAGTTTTTCTTCACTTCGTTGATTTTGTTTACCAAAGTTGTAGTCAATAGTGCACTTGACCCAATAAGGTGCTGCTGAATCATTTGAAGAAAGATTGGTAATATAAACACCCCATTTACCAATAACCATGTTTCCCACCAACTCAAATTGTTCCGTACCAAACCCATTTTTTATTTCACTGGTAATCCGGCGTTTGTCAGAAGAACTGGAGTGTTCCCAATCAAAAAATCGTTTTTGCGGATTTACAAACTTTAGTACAAATTCGTTTTGGGGACTGGCCCAATCAAACCGCAAACGGGCATTATAGGTTAGGTTGTTCTTGTAGTTCACATCTATCTTGGAAAGATCTACTTTTTCAGGATATTGATTCACCAAATTACGAAGTTCCGTTCCTGCGACTTTGTTCAGTGGGCCAAAGTCTACATTTTGATTTAACCCTCCGGTGACTATACCATTTAGCAAGTGAGCTGCCGCTTTATAGTTGCCATGACTTCGGTGGGCGCGGGCAGCGTCCAGATATACCTGGATATGGTTTGGATTGCTTTTTTTCATAAGTTCCGAAAGTTCCAATGCTTGATGGTTTTGACCTAGCTCCAAAAACTTTAAAAACAACGTGCGCTTTGCTTCATAATTAAAAGGCAACTCTATAATATTCGACATTACTTTATTGGCAATTTGGGTATTTGCAGTTCTAAAGTAATCCGCAACATCAAGGAAGTACCAATACTCTTTTAAGTGGCTTTCTTTCTGCTTGAGATACATTTCATAGGCGGCCTTAAGATTTGTTGATTTCTTGAGTTCCTTCAAGTAAGGAGTGCTCAATTGCCCTTTCTTGAACACTAATTTTCCATCAAAAATATTATTGGTTAGTCGGGCCTGATCTAGGGTTTTTCCATTTGCTTTTTTTCCTGCCGCAGCTGTTTTTGTTGTAATTAGTATAACTCCCCCCCCACCTTCACTACCATACAGATTAGTCGCTGCCAAACCTTTAAGGACTTTGATTGATTTTATGTTTTGGGGGTTTATATGAAAATAAGTGGCATTTTGCTCGCCTACACTATTACGTGATCTTTGGAGGGGTGTTCCATCGACAACAACCAAAACCTTAGGATCAAAAGACATGGAACCTTTACCCCTCATCCGAGCGGTAGACAATCCACTATTCCTTGGGTCCCAAGAATTGGTACTGCTCATTAACAGACCAGGAACCTCCTGCAGGACTTGGGTTACAGTGCCCTCTACTTCAGAAATCCGTTCGTCAGAAATATCATATACCGCAACACCCACTTTTTTTTGCTCCATGGTCGTATATCCCATATCTACCAAGTTCAATTCTTCAATCCGCTCCTCGGTTACTGTGACTTCATCCAAAGCCACGGTTTTAGAATCCAAAAAGAACTTGATTTCACTTTCCAGGTCGTCAACAACCAATTCTTGAAAAGTATCATTTCCTCTCCTAATGCGTAAGGTATCACCAACATTACCATTATATTGAAATTGCCCAACCGCATTGGTGATAAACGAATCACCAGAGGAGGATTGAACCAAAACTTTGGCTAAAGGTTTGCCATCTGCATGTACGAATCCTGTAATATTTCCTCTTTTTCCCGTATTCTTTGCTTTTTTAATTTCCCTAGTGTAATCAATTAGATTTATACGATTTAAAAACTCCCACAACCGCAAAGTCTTATAATCCGCGTTGGGTGAAGTGTTGACCAAAATGTCGCCTTCATCCAATGAAAGAAAGTCATCGTCAAAAACTTTGTTCCCGTCCGTAAAAACAAGGCCTATGTCATTCTTTGTAAATTGGTTAAGATTTTGGTATTTTGTGGCACCATCATAAGTACTTTTGGATAATTCTTCTTTTAGGGCAGACCAATCTCCCTTTTTAATAAGAAAGTTCTTTTCTTGTACATCATTGGAAAAATTCAATAATTGAACATCAATTATATTTAGGGTGGTAATAAGACTGTCCACTAAAGAAAGCTCTTTCTCCAATTGTCGTTTCTTCATGGAATATGAAGTGTCCCAACAGATGGTGAGGGCCTTTTTTGTTACGGTTTGCCCTTTTGCGATGCATACAATTATAAAAAAGAGTAAGAAAATTTTTAGTTGACCTGCCATTTTGTTGCTTTTGTAAAAAGTACAAAATTTATTCTACTTTCATTGTGATATTGGTTGTGGGTTTATCGCCAACGGTAAGCACCATCAACTTGTAACCCTCTTTTTTAAAAGTGACTTCATCCTTTTTATCTGCGGCTATGACATATCGTCCATTATCGTCAGTAAAAACGGTTTCCTTGGTACGGGTATTCGTTACTTCCACTCCTTCCACCATTCTTCCCCTTCGCAATGCAAAACCAGAAATGGTACGTTTTTTTTTCTTTTTTCGAGCTTCCCGTTCCTCAAAACGCTGTGCCACTTTTTCAGAAACCATAAATTGGGTCTCCAGGTAGAAAGCCATATTGTGGTCCGCAATGCGCTCCCATTTATCTTGACTAGCGTATTTTCGGTAGGAACCATTTTTATTAAAAGCTGCGGCCAAAATCAATCCAAGCTCTTCCTCCCCGTATACCTTTAAAAGTTCAAGGGAAACCATAAAATCGTTTTGCACATAGATGTCATAGGGCTTTAGATCCACCCAAACAATCTTATCTGTCTTTTTGACCGTTACCAAAATGTTTTTACCGGACTTGTTCAAATTTGTTTTTGGACTTCCAATGGGACCATCATCTTCGTAAATGTTCGCCCTTAGTAACAGACTGTCTGAGGGATTATGAAATACCTCAAATTGAAACCTATCCAATCGGCGTAGTCCGCTTTTGACCACAATTCTTGTTGCCAGTTCCCCTCCTAAAGCAATTTGGTCTTTCCAATAGCCAAAAGTTCGCTCCCCATAATTCTTGTAACCCACAAAATTTGTGATAAAACGTTCTCCTTTGTTGGATACGACCACTTCATTGAGTGCTACCCGTTCCGGTGTCATTTTAAAGACAGGGTATTCATTATAAACTAAGGGCATTTTGGCTACAGGAATATTCAGGGGGGCATAGCCCAAAGCAGAAAACAAAATTAGCGCTGTTGGTGCCACTTCATTCTTCTCAAAGTATAAATGAAAAAGCCCCTCCTCATCACTGACCGTACCAATCCCTTGTTCCACAATTCCGATGTTGACATAAGGGATGACTTCACCTGTTCTTGCATCCACCATCTTGCCCTTATAGTCCTTTTGTGCGACCCCATTTAGAATCACTAAACAACCTAGCAAAATAGAAAGAGTGATTTTTTGTACCATAAAACAGGGTTAGAAAGTCATTTTACTTTAATTCATTTCAGATAGCTAAAACCCGTTGACTCTATTAAAAAAGGCGAATGGAAATTGCACAACGTTCAAACGCTGCGAGTTTTCATTTATCAGAACATCATCCATAATAATTGCAGGTTGGGCAATATTGTCTTGATTCAAAAGCGAAATCCGTAACCAAATTGATGACGATTCCTTATTATCAACAACAGCACTATGTTGGTTATTCTGAAAATCGGAACCGTTTTGCCGTCGCCCTTCAATTAAGGTAACCGTAGTAGGTATTGAAGCGGTCATCCTAAAATCATTTTTGAGAACCACACCCCTTAGAAGTCTAAAAGGAGATTCTACTTTTTTAGTTTCATTCAAATCCTGGGCATAGGCTAAACTGATGCATGATAATATCAATATAGCTGTAATTCTAATTTCTTTCATGGCGTTGGAATTTAATTTCTGCTTTTTATTCATAAAAATATTATCGTAGGCCTACCTTGCCACCGGTGGTCAAACTGAACAGTTCCTGGTTGACGTTCCTAAGGTCCAGCTTGAAGACCATCGTCTCCTTTCTTTGTGTCCTTGAGCCGTAGTCATAGTATATCGTCGCCTTCAGATAGGTCGGCGTAAGGCTCTTGTTCCCCAGGTAGTTCACGTTCACCTTCCAGGTGCCGGGCAAAGAACCGTCCACCAAATATTCCTTCACGTTGTGGCCGAAGTCCTTCTCCCTGGCAATCTCCTCGGCATTGTCCGCCATGCTGTGCTTCCATTTATGGTACTGGTTCTCCGGGTTCACGAACTGCAGGTCGAACTCCGCCTCCCCGTCGTTCCACTCGAACACCAGACGCGTCCCCTGGAAGCCCTCCTCCGCAATGAACAGTTTCCTCGCCTTCCGGCCATCGACCACCGAGCCTTTCTCCAACATCAACAGGTTGTTGAACTCACGCTCCATGATCGGACCGAAACCAATGGTGTCCTGCTCCAAAAAGCCCTCCTCCACCAGGTAGTCATAACGTGCGTACATCGACGCCGCCTGTTTGGGCTCCCTTAGGTTACGGTAGCTGTTGGCCATATCCATATAGCTCTGTACGTAATTGGGCCGTAGGATGAACACTTCCTTGTAGGCCTCGTTCGCCTTTTCATAGCGCTGCTGGGACTCATAGGTATAGGCCAGCGCCTTCATCAATACTGGGTTGTTGGTGTAGGGCACAAAATGTTCCGAAATGATCCAATCGGCGTAGTCCTCCTGCCCATGGTCCTCCACAAGGTGCGTGTAGGCATCCAACAAAAAGTAGGGGGAGTTCGAATAGGTAGCATGGTGGCTTTCAAAGATGGCCCTGGATTCACTGAAAGAACCACTGGCCCTCATCTCCTTTAGGTAGGTAGGGGCGTTCTTGGCCACTTCACCCTGGCTCAGCTCA
>JBCDBE010000106.1:0-11287 GCA_039184365.1 Bacteroidota bacterium
ATCTAGTGCCGCGAGGCGTGGGGGTTCGACTCCCTTCACCCGCACAGAAAAAGCCCTTCAATTTTGAGGGGCTTTTTTCATGTTAATCTTCCCCTAAATAGTTATTCTGTTTATTATTTATATTTAATTTGTTGAACAAAATGAAGTTATGAAGATTTCAGCAATGAGCGTGGTAGGGTTTACTACTATGGTCTTGGTCACTGTGACCATAATGGTAAGCATGAACTTTCCCTTTAACTGGGTGTTTTATATCACCGTTTTTGGCCAGGTCTCGGTGGTGTACATGGTGTATAAGGTCCTGACCGATGACTATGAAACGGCAAAAACCTTTGAGGATTTTTATGAGGACAACCCTATAGGTCGGGAAAAATAAATCTACACGGCCTGGGCGCTCTGCTCCCTTGGTTGCGTAAAGGCTTCCATACCTAACTCAGGAATGACCAACAGTGGGATCTGTGTGTGAAAGGCAGTACGTTTCACAATGGGCTCACGGGTCATTTTTTCCATATAGCTATGTTGGTAGTGAAGCATGGCCAATAGATGGATGTCCAGTTCTTTGGAAAATACGTCCAAGGTGTGGGAAACCGAATTCAATTCTGAAACGGTATGGATGTAGTGTTCTACCTCCGCTAAATATTTGCGCAACATATTGAGGTTAAACTGTTGCAGTTCTGATAGTGCCCTAATCTCATACTGCACATAAACAATACGAATGGTGGCCTCAAAAGAGTTGGCCAAATCGATTAGGGGCATCAATTCCGATGACGAATAAAACCGATTGAAATCCGTGGCAAAAGCAATTTCAGAAGGGGATTGATATTCAAAGTGTTGTGGAATTGCCAAAACAGGACATTTTTTAGTGCTCTTGATAATGCGTACCGTATTGCTGCCCATAAATACCTCATCCATACCCGAAGCCCCTTTGGTTCCCGTAACGATTAAATCAATGCGGTAGCTATCCACAACGTCTTTCACCTCATCGGCCAATAGATTGAACGAAGAAATGGTCTCAAAACAATGTTTCGGGTTGTGGAAGGCACTTTGGATACGTTCCACAGTTTTGATCAATCCGTTTTCTGAGGTAGACCGAACCGCATCTTCAATCCGCACCCCATTGACCATGGGTGCCATAAATCGGCTACTGGGAATTACCGGAGTATAGGTGTTCAGTAAGTAAAATTCACATTCTTGGTTTTGAAACAATTGCATGGCATAGCATATGGCATTCCATGCATTATTTGAAAAGTCCGTGGGTATTAAAATTCGTTTCATCCCAATTTCTTTTAAGACAGGATAAAATTATAGGACCTATGATAGTAAGACTATGATAAATATCAGTTTTTAAAAATAATCTGCTATTGCCTCAATTTTTATAATGTATATGCCAACTATGCGGCGCTACATAAGGGCAGGGTTGCTTCCGTGTAGATTGAAATCCGGGCACATGATAAGTAGAGGATATACTTTAAGAATCGTTAAAAGCCTTCTGCCAAGTCCTTTAGTCTTCGCTCATCCTGGATGCCCACCCGTTTTCCCGATGTATGTATGAAGCCCTTCTTTTTGAATTCGGAAATAATTCGGATGGCCGACTCGGTAGCCGTTCCTACCACGTTGGCAATATCTTCACGGGAAAGCGTAAGTGCTAAAAAACCATCGGTATCCTCACCAAAGTTATTTTTAAGATATAGAAAAGCCTCAGCAATACGCTGTTTTACTGTCTTCTGGCTCATGTTGACAATGACATCATCAGCTTCCCTTAGTTCATTGGCCATATGTCGCAAAACCTCCAAGGTGAAGTTTGGATTTTTTTGAAGGGTTGAGGTGATACTTTCCTTTGGGATAAAACAGACTTCCATATCACTGACCGCCACGGCCGAAAGATTGGAATGTTCTTCCGCAATAACGGAACGTTGCCCCATTACTTCGCCTTTGCTGGCCAACTTTACAATTTGGTCCTTGCCGTTTGGGCTTAATTTTGACATTTTTGAGACTCCTGCGCGAACACAGTAAACCCCATTAAGCTTTTCCCCTTCCTCAAACAAGGGCTGACCCTTCTTTACCGTTCTCATGGTTTTTGAGTCGGAGACTTTTTTTAACTCCTCTTTGCTCATGGCTCTGAGTGAGTTAAATTGCCTAATGATGCAATTCTCACACCTGCTATGATCCATAAAAAATACTTACCTGACGTTTAAAATTAAGATTTTTTCTGGGAATAAAACCTGCAATTTTATAGGAATTAAACAGCCATATCGTCCAAACCAGACTTTGATATGATGAAAACATCACTGTTCTTAGTTCGAATAAGTTCCTTCATTTTGAATTTCTTGAGCAAATTGATGATATACTCTGGAGAAGTACCCAATACGGAAGCAACATCATCCCGTTTTAATTTTAGGTTAAGTTTCCCCTCTTCATCTGCACCGAACTTTCGTAATAGGTATAACAACAGCTTTGCCAACCGTTGTTTGATTCCCCTCCTCATGTAAAACTGCACTCGGGTCCTATCATCATTATTGGCATCTTCCACTAGGGAACTCATAAAATCATGGCAAAATTCAGGATTGTTTTCTAAATTTTTCTGAATTTCCCTTCTTTCCAAACAGCAAAGTTCTGTTTCCGTCAAAGTAGTTGCACTAACTTGGGCCACCGTATTACTCACAATGGATCTTTTTCCCATAACGTCACCTTCGCCAAGAAAACGCAGAATATGTTCTTGACCCTGGTTGTCGGCCTTACTGAACTTACACGCCCCTTTTTTAATGCAGAACAACTTGCTCAAAGGTTGGTTTTCTTCGAATACCAGACTGCCCTTGGGTAAGGTGAGTGATTCCGAAGATACTAGTAAACGTTCCCTGGCTTCTTGGGAAAGTGCTTGGAAATTCCTTAAATGCGCACTATGTATTTCGGTACATTTTGCCATATCACAAAGGTACCTTACCGGATGCGCATGAAAGATGACATAAGTCATGTTTTACCTGATTTAGGAATCCGATTTTTGTTGGAGGTACAAAGTAAATGTGTATGTCATCCTCCAACTGTTTTCATTGTGGTGACCCTTGTGAACGTACGGCCGTTTTTTTTGATGGTAAGGATTTTTGCTGTAACGGCTGTAAGACCGTTTATGAAATTTTCCAGACAAATGGATTGGAAAGTTACTATGAATTGGAAGCTGCTGCGGGCTCAACTCCCAAGGCGATGGCCAATTCGTTTGATTTTCTGGAGAACCAAGATGTTGTCCAGAAGCTCTTGGACTTTGACGAAGATGGGATCCAAGTGGTTCAATTCCACATTCCACAAATGCACTGCAGTTCCTGTATTTGGGTATTGGAGAATTTGAATAGGCTTCACGGTTCCATAAAAAGTTCCCAAGTCGATTTTCCAAAACGTAAGGTCAGAATTACCTTCGAGAGTCACGGTTTTAGCGTAAAGGACTTGGCGGTGTTATTAGCCAAAATTGGTTATGAGCCATCCATAGTCCTTGAGGATTATTCGGAGGCCAATAAAAAAGTTGACCGAAAATTACTCTATAAATTGGGAGTGGCTGGATTTTCGTTTGGCAACGTAATGTTACTGTCCTTCCCCGAATATTTTGAGGTCCAAGAGTTTTGGTTGGATCAGTACAAACCTTTCTTTAGGTGGTTGATGTTTGCTTTTTCACTTCCTGTGGTCTTTTACGCTTCCCAGGATTATTTTAAAGCTGCTTTTAAGGGGTTGCGTTCGAAAGTATTGAATATCGATGTACCCATCGCATTGGGCATCCTCACTTTATTTGTAAGGAGTACGGTTGATATTATTTTTGATTTTGGCTCCGGTTTTTTTGACAGTCTTACCGGGTTGGTTTTCTTTTTGTTGATAGGGCGTTTTTTTCAACAAAAGACCTATGCGCACCTTTCCTTTGAGCGGGACTATACCTCTTATTTTCCCATTGGGGTCACACGAATACGGGACACTATGGAAGAGGAAAATATTGAAATCTATAAAATAAGACAGGGCGATCGGCTGTTGGTGCGCAATCAAGAAATTATTCCTGTGGACAGTATTTTGATTACTGGACATGCACAAATTGATTACAGTTTTGTTACCGGTGAATCGGAGTCCGTTCCAAAATCCTCTGGGGATAAATTATTTGCAGGAGGAAAACAACTAGGGGGCTTGCTCGAGGTAGAAGCCCTAAAATCGGTTTCCCAAAGCTATTTGACCCAGTTATGGAGCAATTCCGCTTTTTCAAAAAACAAGGCCAGTGAATTCCAAACCTTAACGGATGCCATTGGAAAACGTTTTACGATAGCTGTGTTGACCATTGCCATTGCGGCAACATCATTTTGGGTTTGGTACGAACCCTCAAAGGCGCTCAATGTGTTTACCGCGGTATTGATTATAGCTTGCCCTTGTGCCATTGCCCTGGCGGCACCGTTCACTTTAGGGAATTTACTCCGAATTTTTGGGCGAAACGGTTTTTACCTAAAAGATACCAATACCATAGAAAGGCTTGCAAAGGTGGATACCCTTGTTTTTGACAAAACGGGAACCCTTACTTCAAATTCTGGAAATACCATTGTTTATGAGGGGCTTGAACTCACTGACGATGAAGCTTCTCTGTTAAAGAATACGTTGCGGGCTTCCAACCATCCCCTGAGTAGGGAGTTGTACGGTATTTTGAAAAATCAGGAAATTATGACCTTGGATGATTTTGTACAGAGTACGGGAAAAGGAGTTCAGGGTACCTTGGGGAAGCATTCAATAAAGGTGGGTTCGGCCAAATTTGTGGGGAATCAGTCCGTAAAAGGACAGGAAACCTCAGTTCATATTAGTTCCGATGAAAATTATAGGGGCCGTTTCGTTTTTAAAAGCAAGTATAGAAAAGGGCTGGTCTCCCTTTTCAAAAAGCTTGGAAATAGCTATTCTTTGGTCATCTTATCCGGGGATAATGATGGGGAGCGAAGAAAACTCCAAAACATGTTTCCCTTTCAACTGCCCATGTTCTTTAATCAAAAGCCCAACGATAAACTGGAATTTATACAAAACGTACAACGGCGCAGTAACGTGCTTATGGTAGGGGACGGGCTCAATGATGCAGGCGCCTTGGCCCAAAGTAATGTAGGTGTGGCCGTTTCAGAAGATGTGAACGTTTTTTCCCCGGCTTGTGATGCTATTTTGGATGCTAAAAAGTTAACCGTTTTGGATAGTTTTTTAAGATTGTCCCAGCAGTCCATTCGCATCATCAAATGGAGTTTTTTACTGTCACTGTGTTATAATATAGTGGGGCTTTACTTTGCCGTAACCGGGCAATTATTACCTGTGATTGCAGCAATATTAATGCCCTTGAGCTCAATAAGCATCGTGGTTTTCACCACCTTGGTCACCAACTTATTTGGAAGTGTTCTAAATAGCAAATCCTGATATATGTCATTTTTTTTGAGAAGGCCTAAAAGTAGTTTTATCACGGAATTAAAACAGGTATGAGTGTAATTTATGTGTTGTTGAGCATAAGTGTGTGTGTTGCCGTTGTCTTTTTTGCAGCCTTTATTTTTTCAGTGAAAAGGGGTCAGTATGACGATTCTTATACGCCATCCGTGCGCATGCTTTTTGAAGATGAGATCATAAAAAAAACGACAAAGAATAACAACCAAAATAAAAGTCAAACGGATTAATTATGGAAGTACAGCAATTTCACTACGATAATAAAATCGTACAAAAATTCCTCTACGCAACAATGCTTTGGGGAGTGGTGGGAATGGTGGTGGGCCTGTTATTGGCCTTTATGTTTTTATTCCCTAACCTAACGGATGGTATTTCTTGGTTAAGTTTCGGACGCCTTCGTCCGCTGCACACCAATGCCGTCATTTTTGCCTTTGTGGGCAACGCCATTTTTGCTGGGGTGTATTATTCCCTTCAACGTTTGCTCAAGGCAAGAATGTTCAGTGATGCGTTGAGCAGCATTAATTTCTGGGGCTGGCAATTGATTATTGTATCTGCGGCTATTACGCTTCCCTTGGGTATCACTACGTCAAAAGAATATGCCGAACTGGAATGGCCCATAGATATCGCCATTGCGTTAATTTGGGTCGTCTTTGGATGGAACATGATCGGTACCATTCTTAAACGAAGGCAGCGTCACCTTTATGTTGCCGTTTGGTTCTATCTGGCAACCTTCGTCACAGTGGCGGTGCTCCATATTTTCAACAGTTTGGAACTGCCGGTAGCCGCCTTAAAAAGTTATTCGGTGTACGCTGGGGTGCAAGACGCTTTGGTGCAATGGTGGTACGGACACAATGCCGTAGCATTTTTCTTGACTACACCCTTTCTAGGTTTAATGTACTATTTCGTTCCCAAAGCGGCCAATCGACCAGTATATTCCTATCGCTTATCCATTGTCCACTTTTGGTCCTTAATTTTCATTTATATCTGGGCAGGACCACACCACTTGTTATATTCTGCGCTCCCCGATTGGGCACAGAACCTTGGGGTAGTTTTCTCCGTAATGTTGATTGCACCATCCTGGGGGGGTATGATCAACGGCTTGTTGACGCTTCGCGGAGTGTGGGACAAGGTAAGAAGTGATGCCACCTTGAAGTTTATGGTCGTAGCGATTACAGGTTACGGGATGGCCACTTTTGAGGGTCCGATGCTCTCCCTTAAAAATGTCAACGCCATCGCGCATTTTAGTGACTGGGTGATTGCCCATGTCCATGTTGGGGCTCTGGCCTGGAATGGCTTCCTTACGTTTGGTATGATTTATTATTTGGTTCCAAAAATGTGGAAGACCACACTCTATTCCAAAGGATTGGCCAACTTCCATTTCTGGATTGGTACGTTAGGTATCATTTTGTACGGATTGCCGATGTATGTCGCCGGGTTTACCCAAGCCTTGATGTGGAAGGAATTCAACCCGGATGGAACACTGGTGTATGGTAACTTTCTTGAGACCGTACAGCAGATCATCCCAATGTACTGGATGCGTGCCATCGGCGGTACCCTCTTTATAGTAGGTATGCTCGTTATGGTGTACAATGTCATTGTAACCATACGAAAAGGCAGTTCGGTTGAGGATGAATTGGCGGAAGCCGCTGCATTGACAAGGGTCACAGGAAGGAGAACCGCCGGGGAAACCTTCCATACCTGGCTGGAAAGGAGACCGGTACAGTTGACCATTTTGGCCACGGTCGCTATTCTCATTGGTGGGATCGTCCAGATTATCCCAACGCTTCTGGTCAAAACAAATATTCCAACCATTACCAGTGTAAAACCTTATACACCACTTGAATTGGAAGGTCGTGACCTTTATATCCGCGAGGGCTGTGTGGGGTGTCACTCACAAATGATCCGACCGTTTCGCAGTGAAGTGGAACGGTATGGGGAATATGCAAAAGCAGGTGAATTTGTGTACGATCACCCCTTTCTTTGGGGTAGTAAGCGAACGGGTCCTGATTTGCTCCGTGTTGGAGGTAAGTATTCGGATAACTGGCACCTGAACCATATGTATGATCCGCAAAGTACATCCGCGGGATCCATCATGCCGGCCTATCAATGGTTGGTGAAGAATGAGCATGATAGAAGTCAAGTGGAGGCCAAAATGAATGCCATGGTGACCTTGGGTGTGCCTTACACGGATGAGGATATTACCAACGCCCAGCAGTCCATGGCAGAACAGGCGCTTCAAATAGAACAAAACCTGTATAGTGACCCAGAATTTGTGAAGTCTTATGAGGCGGATAAAAAATATGCTGAAGAAAACGGATTGGAATTTGTTGAAATGCGGAATCGGGAGATTGTGGGTCTCATCGCCTACCTACAGCGTTTAGGTACGGATATTAAGGTAAAGGATAACGACGGTCTACTGTCAGAAAACAAATAAACCATGTTGAAGTTTGTAAAGAGCCATATGGAAAGTATTGACGGGATAGCCACCTATCCTATGATATCCCTTTTGATATTCTTTGTGTTTTTCACCTTGCTTTTCTGGTGGGTGTTTACCGCGAGCAAATCACATATTAAGGAAATGGGGCAATTGCCTTTGGACAATGATGATGACCAACCATTAAATAAAAAACTATGATGTCTAGAGTTCCTTGGTGGATACGGGTTCCACTGCTATTTTTTCTTGTATACGGATTGATGGAATATTTCATCGATTCCGGTGATAAACCGGCAATTATAGAATATCCGATTACCCAGTTCTTTATGATGATGGTCCTTTTGATTTTGATTGCCATCGAGGTCATTTTGAAATCGGTAGAAAACGTCATGTTCCAAACGCTTTCGCCTGAAGCCCAAGAACGATATTTAGCGGCTAAAAATCGGCCTTTGGAATTTTCCAAATTAAAAAATTGGTGGAGTAAGTTCTATGCCAGGCTTACTAGAAGTCGGGCCATTGACAAGGAGCAAGAAATTATTTTGGACCATAATTATGATGGAATTCGTGAATTGGACAATGTATTGCCACCATGGTGGGTCTACATGTTTTACGTGACTATCCTATTTGGATTGGTTTACCTGGTACGTTTCCATATTGTTGGGGATTATACCCAGGCTCTTGAATACGAAAATGAAGTGGCCCAGGCAAAAATTGCTATTGAGGAATACAAGAAGACCGCTAAAAACTTGGTCGATGTCAATACGGTACAGGTATTGACCGATGAGGCTGATTTATCTGCCGGTGAGAAAATCTTCACTACAAACTGTGTGGTCTGTCATATGGCCGACGGAGGTGGGGGTATAGGGCCTAACCTCACGGATGAATACTGGATTCTGGGTGGGGGCATTAAAAACGTATTCCGTACCATTTCTGAGGGAGGACGTGATGGAAAAGGTATGGTCGCATGGAAAAATAGTCTGAAACCGGTTGAAATGGCGCAAGTAGCCAGTTATGTCCTAAAGTTTCAAGGTACCACGGCAGCCAATCCCAAAGCAGCTGAGGGGGAGATTTGGATAGATCCGGAGGCGGAATCTTCAGGGGATGAAGAAGAGGTGCCCATGGAACAGGCAAAAGATTCAGCAATCGTAGCGATGAATTAAGTGTTGATGTCCGAAGGGCAATGAAGGACAAAAGTTGAGTATTAACAGGTATGGGCATCGGAAATGCCAACATTATGGAGGAAAATTTCAGGGATTCCATAAGCACGGTTACCGCAGAGGGAAAAAGGGCTTGGGTATATCCCAAGAAACCTTATGGAAAGCTCTATGAATATCGCAAATATGTGAGTTATCTGCTTTTGACCTTTCTCTTTGCCGCACCTTTTGTAAAAATTGGAGGCAATCAGTTTCTCATGTTCAATGTCCTGGAACGTCGGTTTAATATTTTTGGGTTCCCATTTTGGCCACAGGATTTTCATCTTTTTGTGATTTCGATGATTGTAGGGGTCATTTTTGTTGCTCTTTTTACCGTGGCCTTCGGACGCATTTTTTGCGGGTGGATCTGTCCGCAGACCATTTTTATGGAAATGGTATTTCGAAGAATTGAATATTGGATAGATGGTGATCGTGGGGCCCAAATGCGTTTGGATAAGGCTCCGTGGACAGCAAAAAAGATTAAGAAAAGGATATTGAAATGGTCCCTCTTTTTTTTGATATCATTTTTAATAGCCAATGTTTTTCTCTCTTACCTTATTGGAAGTGATAAGTTAATAGCATATGTAGTTGAAGGTCCCACGGCCCATATGGGAACCATGATTCCCCTTTTGATCTTCACCTCGGTATTCTTTTTTGTATTTGCTTGGTTTAGGGAACAGGTATGCATCATAGCTTGTCCCTATGGAAGGTTACAAGGGGTACTGTTGGATGACAAATCGGTCGTAGTGGCTTACGATCACAAAAGGGGGGAGGCAGAAAATGGCAGGAAGAAATTTCGAAAAAATGAAGATAGGGCCATTTTGGGACTTGGTGATTGCATCGATTGCTTTCAATGTGTGCATGTATGCCCAACCGGAATCGATATTAGAAATGGTACCCAATTGGAGTGCGTGAATTGTACGGCCTGTATTGATGAATGCGATACGATAATGGACCGAATCAACAAACCAAGGGGTCTCATTCGCTATGCCAGTGAGCGGGAAATCACGCATAAAGAGAAATTTAAGTTCACCGCCAGAATGAAAGGGTACGCAGCCGTGTTGACCATCCTTACCGGTATTTTAGTGGGAATGTTATTTCTGCGCAATGATTTGGAGGCCAATATTTTTAGGCTTCCCGGGCAATTGTACGAGAGAAAGGCCAACAATATTATTAGTAATGTATACACGTATAAACTATTGAACAAGACCACCGAAAATGTGGAAAATGTAAGTTTCAAGCTTCTTTCCCACAATGGGGAGGTAAAGATGGTCTCGGTGGACTCGTTTGAAGTACCCGCCCAAGATTTGGCAGAGGGTACCTTATTTATAGAAATCAATAATTCGGCCTTATCGGGAGATAAGGACAAGTTAAAGATCGGGGTATACAGCGGGGAAGAATTGATAGAGACTACGGTGACCCAATTTTTGGCGCCGAGAAGTTATAATTAATTGCGAAGTGCAAAGTAGTATTTAAATGATGACTTCACTTTGCTAGTAATACTAAAAAGATGAAATTTAACTGGGGAACAGGGATCGTTTTGACGTTCGTAGGATTCATTTCCTTCATCATGTATTTCGTTGTCCGTATGAACACGGAGAACAGGGCGGATCATGAGTTGGTCACCGAGGAATATTACAAACGGGAGTTGGGCTATCAAAAAGAAATTGATGCTGAAAAACGAGCCATAGATCTTAAAGCAACACTGAACATATCAAAGACCGAAAAAGGGTTGCTCATTCAGTTTCCCAAAAATTTCAAACCTGAAAATATCACTGGTAAAGTGTCCCTGTACCGACCGTCGAACAGGCATTTGGATGTTAACTTTCCTTTAAGTTTATCCAATACACATTTGCTCATACCTGACAATCGCCTGGTAGACGGTCGATGGGACATTGCCATTGAATGGAACTATGACGGCAACGGTTTTTTGCACAAGGAGAAAATAAGTTACTGATTGTTGGAATTTTCAAAACCTCCATTATGCAAAAAAATAGTTTGTTGAACTTATTTGTGATTAACAAAATAATGTGCCAATACTTAAACCGTGTTTAGGCATTGAATGGTATGATATGGTGTTCTCGGCATTGATTTTGGGTTTTTTAGGCAGTCTGCACTGCTTGGGAATGTGCGGTCCCATTGCCTTTATGTTGCCTTTGGATCGGAATAGCCAATGGCGCAGGGGCCTTCAACTTTCCATATATCATATAGGGTATAGGATGTAAGTCGCCCTATATGA
>JBCDBE010000107.1:0-11250 GCA_039184365.1 Bacteroidota bacterium
GGAGATTCCATTTATAATATCTGTTATCAATACTTAAAAAAAGTGTCTGTTTTCATTCCAAAATTTGGAAACTGTGATTTGGAAGGTTTGAATAATTCCAATATCGACTTAACCCTATTGGGCAACTGATCCATGCGGATTATCTCAGGAAAATATAAGGGAAAAAGGATTTTTGCACCCAAAAAACTTCCCGTAAGGCCTACCACGGATATGGCAAAAGAGGCACTGTTCAATATTTTGAACAACCGCCGTTACTTTGAGGCCATTGACGTATTGGACCTTTTTTCTGGAACCGGTAACATAAGTTTTGAATTTGCTTCAAGAGGGACCAAATCCATTACAGCGGTTGATACCAATCCAGGTTGCATTCAATTTATCAATAAAATATCCAAGGAGTTGGATTTCCCTATTGATACCGTAAAAATGGATGTCTTTATCTTCTTGGACCGTACCAAATTGGAATATGACATCATTTTTTCAGATCCCCCTTATCACTTCAACACAGAACAATTTTTAAAAATTCCAGAATTGGTATTCAAAAATAACCTTTTGAACAAAGAAGATGGGGTACTCATTGTAGAACATTCATCCCAAACCCTCCTAGACAGCCATCCCAACTTTGTAGAATCCAGAAAATATGGAAGTAATATTTTCAGCTTTTTTGAATCCTAAAATGTTAACGGATACTTAACTTGAGAAGTAGACGTTACTATTTAAAAAACCTGTCTTATGAGAATCCTCAGATTAATTCCAGTCCTTTTTACGTTTGTCCTCTTCGTTTCTTGTAGTGACGATGATGATAACACCACCATGCCCGTGGACCAAGATACCCTTTTAGGCACTTGGGAAATGATCTTGTTAAATGTTAATACTGACATTAGCGGAAATCTAGATTTTCCCATTACAAGCAGTACCAATAGCGTTGGCGAAAATCTTAATTATACCTTGACCTTCACCGAAACCAACTACAGTGCATCCGGTTCCTATGATATTGTAACTACAGGTACTGTAAATGGCAGTCCCCTTGATGAAGAAAGGGAGACCGTTACCAATGTCAATGAATCAGGAACTTACGAATTGGTTGATGGGGAATTGGTCATAGATGGAGGTGTCATAGATTTAGAAGATATAAATTCTGAATTGGAAGGTGCCGAAATCAATCCAAACTTTGAAGCGACACTGAACTCAAATGGAGAACTGGTCATTGAACAAAACGGTGATATTAGCATTGATGTAGAAGGAGCCCCCTTAGATGTTGAATATGACTCAAGGGTCGTATTTAGGAAGCTATAAGCTTGAAACCCCTATTTTAAATGGCGGTACTAAATGCACCGCCATTTATTGTTAAAACAGGCCATAAGCCGGATTCTGTGAATCCCAAATTAATTTTTGGGACCTCCTTATCATTTATCTAGGATTTTAGTTACCCAAAATCTCTATCCGCCTACCCTCCAGCACGGGCGTGCCACCCTTAAATACTGGTTTACATGGCGTTTCACCACATAGAGTTTACCTGATTTCACTACAGCCGAACTGTACTTGCTTTCTGTTGCACTGGTCCTCTCCGCCTATGGCGAATGACGGGTATTACCCGCTATGCTGCACTACGGTGTCCGGACTTTCCTCCCCGTCCTGAACTTTATTCAGGATCTCTTTCGAAAATGGTACCACTCCGAAAAGATGCCGAAACCAGTTCGGCACAAAGCGATAAGGTAGCCTGCATCGCGTAAAATTACGGTAATTGTTGATAAAAAAAACGACATCCTTGTTTCTCCCAATTTGTATACCACAAGCTATTTTTATATTTGTTTTAGGTCTGATTATCCTTATGGAACCCTTTATCGTATCCGCTAGAAAATATCGACCCCAAACATTTAAGGATGTTGTGGGGCAGCAAACCATAACGGATACTTTGGAAAATGCCATTGCCCATAACCATTTGGCGCAGGCACTTTTGTTTTGTGGCCCAAGAGGTGTGGGCAAAACGACCTGTGCGCGCATCTTAGCAAAAAAAATCAATGAGGACGGAACGGAAAAAGAAGATGAGGATTTTGCATTCAACATATTTGAACTTGATGCGGCTTCCAACAACTCAGTCGATGATATCCGCAGTTTAATCGACCAGGTCCGCATCCCCCCCCAAGTGGGCAAATACAAGGTATATATTATCGATGAGGTTCATATGCTCTCACAATCGGCATTTAATGCGTTTCTGAAAACATTGGAGGAGCCGCCCAAGCATGCCATTTTCATTTTGGCCACTACCGAGAAGCATAAGATTATCCCAACGATCCTATCACGATGCCAAATATTCGATTTCAAGCGTATTACCGTTAATGACGCTGCAAACTATTTAAAATATATAGCGGAACAACAGGGCATTGAGGCCGAAGACGATGCATTGCACATCATTGCCCAAAAGGCAGATGGGGCCATGAGGGACGCCCTTTCCATATTTGACCGGGTAGTTAGTTTTTCCGGAAAAGCGTTGACCCGAAAAGTGGTTACTGAAAACCTGAACGTATTGGACTATGATACATTTTTTGAAACTACCCATCTTATTCTGGAGAATAAAATTCCAGAGCTGCTTTTGCTATTTAACAAAACCCTATCCTTAGGTTTTGATGGGCACCACTTTATTACGGGACTTACGTCACATTTTAGGGATTTGATGGTGTGCCGACAGCCCGAAACCCTTATCCTCTTGGAGGTTGGGGAAGCTGCCAAAGCAAAATATGAAGAACAGTCCAAGAAGACCTCAAAGGAATTTTTGATTAAAGCCATTGACATTTCCAATGAAAGCGACCTGAAGTACAAAGCCAGCAAAAACCAACGACTTCTTGTGGAATTGGCATTGATGAAGCTGGCTTCCCTTTCTTTCCCCTCCGAAAAAAAAAAGGATGATTTCATAGTTCCAGCCACCTATTACAGACAACGGGATTTTGAAAAGACCAAGGAATATTCCATAACTGAAGAAGTTGGTTTACAACAAGTTGCTGAGAAAAAGGAACCCTTTGAGAAAATGTTGGACAAAGGGATGACATCCCAATCTAAGCTCACTACCAAGCCCATCGAATTGAAAAATATGCCCAAAAGGGTATCTGGGTTATCCCTGTCCAGTCTCAAGGCAAAAAAAGAACACGAGGCCATTAAAAACCCTGAAAATATAGAAGTCAACTTGCCTCAACATCTTTTCTCCGAGGCAGAGATGCAAAAGCATTGGAACGGTTATATCCAGAAATTGGAAAAAAAAGGGAAAAAGATTTTGGCCAGTACCCTTCAAACGGATACACCAAAATTAAGAAATGAGACCACTATTTGGTTGGAGTTCCCCAATGGGACCATGAAAAAGGAAGTAGAACGGGAACAGGGACCCCTACTTCAATATCTTAAGGAAAACTTACAGAACCATACCATAGAACTGAAAATTTCAGTAAATGAGGAAAGCGCAAAAAAATATGCGTTTACCCCAGAAGAAAAATATCAGAAACTAAAAGAAAAAAATCCTGCAATTGAATTGCTTAGGAGGGAGTTCGATTTGGATTTTTAACTTTTCTTCCTTCTGGATATTATAATCCCATATAAAAGTAGTATTAACGAGGAAATACCCATACCTAAAGATTCTCGGGCCAATTCAATATTCATGGTCTTCATACCTTCCTGCAAGGCCACACCCTCGAATTCAGGAGGCCAATGGATTATGGCCAAGATGATATAGATTGGTAATAAAACCAGAACCATCCATATTTTTAATCTTTCAAGGAAGAAAATCACTGAGGCTGCCGCTGCTACCAAATAGAGAAGTACCCATAGCCATGGGTCGGGGTCATTAAATTGAACTATTGCCGCAAAAGAGAAGAAAACCGTTAAAATTCCCCCTAAAATTTTATTTGCCATATCGTTAGGTTTTTAGCTTTATGTGCTGTTCCAAAATAGAAAAAACTTCGATTGCTTGAATGTTATCTTTTTCCAGCGACTTTGGTTGATTACTTATGATTACCGGCCAATCCAGCTCACTTTCCGGTAGGCGTCCGTGCGAACCCTTAACCAATGCAGCCTTTAACGGAATGACATTCATTACTGTTCTAAATCCCAGTTTTTTCTTTAGCAGTTTCCACACAATCTTAGGTACCACCCATTTGTCTTTTGGGTCAGTGAACATTTCCACAGGGTCATAACCGGGTTTTTTATGTATATCGACCATACGGGCGTAGTCTGGTGCTTTTGAATCATCATTCCAAAAATAATAGGTAAACCATGAGGTGGCATCTGCCACTGCGATGAAATCTCCACTCCTCTCGTGATTAAGTCCAGCCTTTTTAAGGTTTTCTCCTTCCAGTACCCTTTCAATTCCTTTGGTCTGCATCAATAGGCCATATACCTTGTCCCTTGCTGTATCATCATTGACGTAAACATGTGCAATCTGATGATCGGCCACTGCAAAAGCTTTACTGGCACCGGCATCCAGCAACTCCAATCCCCTTTCCTTTCTAATCGCAATCATATCGTTTTCCCGTAAAATCCGATTTAAATGAATCGGATGGTTCACGTCAGTAATCCCGTATTCCGAGAGAATAATAATATTTGCATTTTTCTTCTCAAAATAAGTAGCCAATTTCTCCACCTCAACATCAATTTCCCGTAAATCCTTTTGAATGATATCAAAATTATTTCCGTGTCGTTGGATGTTATAATCCAAATGTGGTAGGTACACTAGTGATAAGGTTGGATCGTATAATTTATCCGTCAATATGGTCGCATCTGCAATCCAACGACTTGATCTTATTGAAGTTTTTGGTCCCCAAAAATTAAATAATGGAAACGTACCCAACTTTTTTTGCAGCAAATCACGCAAGGAAGGCGGATGGGAATAGCAGTCCGGAATTTTTCTCCCATCTGCCAAATAATTAGGTCGTGGCGTTACACTAAAATCCGCAGAAGAATACATATTATACCACCAAAACATGTTGGCACAGCTAAAACGTTCATCTTCTGCTTTCAGTTTATCCCAAATCTTGGGGACATCTACCAACTTATTGGATTGTCTCCAGAACTTTACTTCGCATTCATCCTTAAAATACCAGCCATTGCCCACAATACCATGGCCTGAGGGCGGCAAACCTGTTAAATAGGTACTCTGTGCGGAACAGGTTACTCCGGGAAGTACTGGTCTTATATTTGCTTTTGCCCCATTTTTCAGAAATGATGATAAAAACGGGGTGTGCTTTCCCAATAGACCTTCGGTTAGACCAACTACATTTATTACAACCGTTTTTTTCACTGGATATGCATTTTTGCCCAGTTCAATTCGCGGACGATAGAATCCACAATGGGTATTTTCATGGCTGCGGGGAGCACCTCCCAAGTATAGGTCTCTATCTCTAAATGCTTGGTAAGGTTTGGATGTTGTTTGAGAAATTCTAACGTAGCTACAATTTGATCTTGAGTGGAATACAATAATCCAAAATGCGCCAGGAAAATAGGAACATGAAAATGTGCCCGTAATTCCGCAAAATCTTTTTGCTGTGATAAAATCTCCGGTAAATCAGAATATGTTTTGACATTGCCATTAACCATTTCGGTCACTTGATGCAAATAGGTGGGCTCATCAAAGGCCTTAAGCGAATCCCAGATCTCTTGTAAATTTCTATTATCCTGAATTATTCTAAGCGCGGCACTAATCTGAATCTTGCCAATTTTGATACCGGCATTGGCCAATTGTTGAAAAGTATGTTTGGGTTCTTCAAAAGCCAGAGCAAAATGGCAGACGTCGTAGCATATGTTGATGTATTTTTTTACCAATTTCTCAGCCTCTAGTTCAAAAATGCCCGCCTGTCCAAAAGTGGCAACGGCTGCAGGAACCAGATAATTTCTGTAAAAAGAAAGGACTTCTTGGGTGTTTTCAAGCAATCCATCGGGTTCTGGTTCTAGGTCCAGATGCATGTGCTTCCCCGTCTCGTTTTCAATTTGAAATAGTCTTAATGCCGCCTTGGCTATATTTGCCGCACCCCTTTCCAAAACCTTCTTTACTTCTGCATCTCCCTTGTGCCAATGCTTGTACGATACGGGCGACGTTGAAATTCCGCCCTCCACCCCTTCCGGGAGTAAAACGCTAAGTTGGTCAAATAATCGAAGGGTATACTTTAGTCTTTCCAACGAAGTCCAATCCGGAGCATGCACCTCATCCTTTACGGGCTGACCATGAAAATTCCCATATGGAAATCCGTTCATCGTAAAGACGTAAAATCCATTTTCATAAAGCCAAGATTTGAAAGTGTCTAGTTCTTCTTCAACACCGAGCTGTTCACTCGCTAGATTGGAAAGTCGCAATCCAACTCCAAAAGGGGCATCAGGGGAAAACGCATCCTTGACTTTTGGAAGATTATTTTTTAAGCCATCGAAGGTCACTTCCCAATTGGTTCCAGAATGAATATTACTGCAATAAGAGAGATGGAAGTTATTTTTTAAGAGCATCTTACAGGTTAACGACTTTTGCAGTTTTTCTTTGAGTAATAGCTTTCTTCATTATGCCAATGTCAATTTCATGAACATCATATTTTTGTCCAATCTCCTGTATAAGCGTTATGGTCAATTGTCCCCCTAAATGTTCCCGGAATTCCTCAATACCCAAAAGTAGTTCTTCAATTTCCGACTTGGAAGTCACGGGGATTTTTATATCAAAACCGATGTCGGTCAATACCTTTAAAACCCGTTCCAACGTCGTTTCATTTGTCAGACCCTTCAATCGGGCATAGGTTAGATCAAGTGCTATGCCCATAGCAACAGCTTCCCCATGCCTTAATTCAAAGTTGGTCATTTGCTCCAATTTATGGGCCGCCCAATGACCAAAATCCAGTGGTCGCGAAGAACCGCTTTCAAACGGATCTCCTCCATTAGCGATATGTTCCATATGCAATTCTGCACATCGATGAATCATCTGATTGACCACCTCTTCGTCCCTAGCAGCCATTTTTTTTGCATTGGTCTCCAAAAACCCAAAAAAGGAAGCGTCCTTTATAGCAGAAACTTTTACAGCTTCTGCGATTCCTGCAATCCAATCACGTTGTGATAGGGTCTGCAAGAAGTCATAATCATTAATTATGGCGAAAGGGGGAGCAAAACTGCCTAAGAAGTTTTTCTTTCCAAAGAAATTGATTCCGTTTTTTACGCCAACAGCAGCATCATTTTGGGCAAGTACGGTGGTTGGTATTCGAATTAATTTTACCCCACGATGGGCGATTGCCGCGGCGTAACCAGCCGTATCAATAACGGCCCCACCGCCAATGGCCAAAACAAAAGAATGCCTACAAATACCAAAATCATTGATTGCCTTAAGAATACGTTCTAAATTGGCGGTTTCCACCTTGGCCTTTTCCCCACCTTCAATACTAAGAATTTGCCTTAAATCAATATGCCTTTCATACTTGTGCGCATACCATTCTATTTCCTTCCTTAGGTCTTCGCGTGTTCGTTCTACCCCATCGTCAATAACCACCAAAGTTTTTACGGGCTTTTCTGAAAAGCTCTTAAATACGTCTTTTAGTATTGTATTACTAGGAGTAAACAATTTGTTTGTGAAGAACAATTGATATTCAAATTGCACTTCAAAAGACTTTTTAATTGTTGGTAAGGTCCTCATCAAAATTTAGGTTACTGCAAAAGCCTTCGCAAGTAATATGGATATTGGTAATAAGACCAAAATCACCAAGCCCAACACCAAATCTGAGTAGGCAACAGCCAAGGCAGCATCAAGCAAAATTATGGACAAAACCCCCGCCTTAACTGCCTTCATAACATTCTTAGGAATATTTTCCTGGTACGCCCTGAACAACGGCATTAGAACAGCAACGGCGAACAATCCTAAAAACAATACGTACGATAACTTTTCCACCTGATACCAATTATGCATTATGATAACGCTAAAAATCACCAAACCATATAAAAAGCCAGACAGAACGATATTATTCTTGTTGTTGCCATGCACTTCTCCCCTGCTTACAAGTGTTACGGCAAAAATGAAAAGTATGGGTATCAGAGCATAGGGCCAATAATTCAGTTCTTGAAAAACGGAGATTCCCAACAAAAGATTGAGGCCGCGACAGATGCCCATATTCAAGGGCCCAAAAAAAGGATGCTTCTTGGAGGTACTGTTATATAAAAGAATTGAAAAAATCAATACAAGGGCTATTCCTCCCGAAATCCTAGAAACCGAGATTGCTAGTCCAAGACCTATCAAGAACAGAATTATTCCCAAAAAACAGGCATTTCCTGGTTCTATGAGTCCAGATGGTAGGGGTCTTTCTGGGCGTTCCACCTTATCCAGTTCGTAATCAAAGAAGTCATTGAAGACGACTCCCCCTGCATACAAAAAAACCGAGGAGGATACCAAAAAAAGTGCATCCTTAAAATTCCCTTGATTCACAAAAAAACCAGCAATGGCCATTCCTGCCAATATATCTGCGGCAGCAGTAGGCAGATTGGGTGGCCGGCAAAGGCGGAGGTATCCTTTCAGCACAGGGTTCATTACACTATTTTATCATCTTCAACCTTTGGTTGTTGTCCTCGAAGTACACTATTGTCGTTAAAAAGTTTTCGCTGATCGATAGCCTCAGGATTTAACCAGTGCTCCTCCTTCATTTTACCTGAGCGATTAAAAAAATCATATGCGTTTTGGTAACAGGTCTTGTGAATGTCTTTGACTGCCACACCACTTCTAAGCATCAATCCAGCCGTTTTTGGAACCGCCAAGGGATCGCTAACGCCCCAATCCGCCGAACTGTCCACAATAATATTTGTACTACCGAACTTTTTCACAACCTCGACCATTCGTTGGTTACCCATTTTAGTTTTTGGATAGATGGTAAAGGCTGCGATAAATCCCCTGTCCAAAACTTCCTGCACGGTTTCTTCATTGTTATGGTCAATGATTACTTTACCTGGATCCATACCATGCTCCAAACATACCTCCATACTTTTGATGGTACCTGCTTTTTTATCACGATGTGGGGTGTGTACCTGTACCATCATATCAAATTGCTTTGCCAACTCCAATTGTTCACGAAAATATTTGTCCTCAGCATCCGTCTGGTCGTCATAACCGATTTCCCCTATGGCCACCACATTTTCCTTGATTAAATATAGTGGGAGTAACTCCATTACCTGCTCGGCCAAAGCTTTATTATTCGCTTCCTTTGAATTTAAGCCAATGGTACAATAGTGTTTAATCCCAAACTGGCTGGAACGAAAAGGTTCCCAACCTACAAGACTGCTAAAATAGTCCTGAAAAGAACCCACTTGGGTCCTTGGCTGTCCGAGCCAAAAAGAAGGTTCAATTACAGCCACAATACCAGCAGCAGCCATAGCTTCATAATCATCTGTCGTTCTCGATGTCATATGAATGTGGGGGTCAATGAAACACATTTTTTCTTCCATTCTATTCATTTATAGTATTCCAAGAAATCAAACCCAATTCTATATTAGATTTCTCCTTGGGATAGGTGTTTAATAAGTCTTTAGCCATCTGGAATTTGGAATTCGAGCAAATGAGCGCGGCCGCTTGTTGCTCCTTTCTATTCTGACTCTTAAAAAGTCTTTTTACATCTTCCATCAAACGCTCGTTTAGAAAATTGGAGATTGGACGCCAGAACAAAGGGTCCACTGCTCTTGAGGCTGCCCATCGTTCATGTGCATAATCGGAAATAATTCTTGCCAAATCAGTATTGGCACGTTCATCAATAGCCACTATGGCACTTAAATCTTGTTGCATAAAAGCGGCTTTCAGGAACATTTGGTTCCATTGTTGGTCTGAAAAATATCTTGAAGGATATGGATTATGCTTGGAAATGGCATCAAAAACCGTTGAAATATTGGTTCTTATAGCCTCAACAGCGGCGAACTGATAATTTTCCGGTTCTGGCAGCAGGACCAAGTATTTCAAAAATGTCTCCAGTTCCGACGTATCCGATATCTGAATTAGGTTCCTAACTGGTTCCTTAAAAGTTGGCGAAGCCTTCAAAACAGCTTGCAACAGATAAATTCTTGCAATCTCACGTTTACTAGCCTTTTGAATTTTCAAATAGTTCCATAAATCGTTGGAAATTGCGTCCAAACTCGCAAGAATTTTATTCTGAATCTTTGTGCCGCAAAGGCTGTAGTTCAAATACAATTTTCTTGAAATACCCGCAGATTTAATTTCTTCAATTGCATCAGTTAGCCACTTATATTCCGCATCCAGTAAATTTTGTTGAAGAATGCTTTTGAAATCGTCCGCTAGATTTTCGAACATAGCTAAATACTAACTCAAATTTTATGTCTATCAAAGATAACCCGTAAGAATTGAAAAAATTGTTGAAAGCTATATATCTTTAATGTCTCAAAAGAACATCTTATGCTTGGATTAAAATTGCCCACCGATCCCAGGTGGGTAAATATTGTGGAAAAGAACATTGAAGAAATTCTGACCGATCACGCTTACTGCGAACAAAAGGCGGCAAGTACTGCAATTTCATTAATCATTGGTTTCCCAGAAAAATCTGATTTGGTAAAAGAAATGATAGCACTTTCCAGAGAAGAAATGGGCCATTTTAATATGGTTCATGAAAAAATTCTTGAGCGGGGCTGGACCTTGGGCAGGGAGCGTAAAGACGAATATGTTATTGAATTGATGAAATTTTTTCCAAAGGGAGGAAGCCGAGAGACCCATTTAATACATAAACTGCTTTACGCAGCTTTGATAGAAGCCAGAAGCTGTGAACGTTTTCGATTGTTATCCAAAGAAATTGCTGATAAGGACTTATCTGATTTTTATAGGAAATTAGCAATAAGCGAAGCTACCCACTATACCATGTTCCTTAAGTTTGCCCGTAAATATGGAGCTCGCGAAATAGTGGATCAAAAGTGGGAAAAACTCTTGGAGTACGAGGCAAAATTAATGAAAGGCCTAGGTAAAAAAGAAACTATGCATGGTTGAGGCTAGGCTTCCAGTTTCTTTTTATAATAATCATAAATGGCAAATTGGGAACGCACCCTATTTTTTGAGTCGTCTTTGTACACATTGTCCTGGGCTCTTGAAAAAACCCTTGCCTTAATATTATCATTCCAACAAATCTCAAACGTATCAATTAATTCCTGTTTGATATTTTCATTGTAAATGGGACAGCCCACCTCAACCCTGTACACCAAATTACGGGTCATCCAATCTGCAGAGGAAATGTAAACCTTTGGATTTCCATCATTTCCAAAAATGAACAC
>JBCDBE010000108.1:0-11033 GCA_039184365.1 Bacteroidota bacterium
CATTTAAAGCTCGATGATATTGAAGATTTCGCACTCCACTAGTATCGAAAACCTTAATTCCTTAAATACCAACAAATTCAAAATCATACCATGAAAAGAAGAAAATTCATAAATCGTTCGGCAACAATGGGAACGGGAATGTTCCTATTGGGTTCCTATGCTTGTAAACAGGTTAAAAGAGAAGTAGCAGAAGCGATGGTGGAGGAAGAAAACAATTCAGGATCCCAAGAGCTATTTTTTAAACTTTCCTTGGCGCAGTGGTCGATGAACAAAATGATACGGGAGGGAGGTGTGGATCCTTATACCTTTGCGGAAAAGGCCAAGGCATGGGGGTTTGAAGGTTTGGAATATGTAAGTGGATTATACTATCCAGAATTGGAAGCGGCCAATTTTTCTGAGGAGGCGATGAACGCTTTTGTTGAAAAGAGCAATGCCGAAGCCAAAAAATACGGATTGGAAAACCTACTCATCATGGTTGATGGCCAAGGGAACTTGGCTGTTGCGGATCCCGTAGAACGAGATGCAGCTGTTGAAAACCACCACAAATGGGTCGATGCCGCCCAGGCCATGGGTTGTCATTCCATCCGTGTCAACCTTAATGGAAGCAAGGAAGAACAAGAATGGACCAAGGCCTCGGTTGACGGATTGACCAAATTGGCAACCTATGCCCAACCCAAAAACATCAATATTACGGTTGAAAACCATGGAGGATTTTCTTCGAACGGGGAACTTTTGGCCAATGTAATGCAACAGGTAAATATGGATAATTGTGGCACATTGCCCGATTTTGGAAACTTTTGTATGAAATGGGCAAAATGGCCTGAATGTGACGACTGGTACGATCGTTATAAGGGGATGACGGAACTAATGCCATATGCCAAAGCGGTCAGTGCCAAATCGCATGATTTTGATGAAAACGGGGACGAAAAAAATAGCGATTATGTCAAAATGCTTCAAATTGTAAAAGATGCCGGTTACACAGGCCATATTGGTGTGGAATATGAAGGTAGGGAATTGGGCGAAGAGGAAGGCATAAAAGCAACCCGTGATTTATTGATAAAGGCAGGAAAACAAGTTTCCTAATAGTGATTTTTGATGCGTTCATTATTTAACCAACTTTTTGACTATAATTTTTATTGCAATAGAAAGATTATAGAAAAATGCATATCGGTCGAAAAGGTTCCAAAGAAGGGTATCGAACTATTCAGCCATATTTTGAATGCCCACCACATTTGGAACAAAAGACTCTTGGATGAAGATTGGGAATACGGGGTATGGCAGGTCCATAAGGTAGAGGACTGGGAAGACATTCATTATGAAAACCAGCGCACCACCTTTGAAATCACAACCAATACCGATGATTTTACGAAACGCGTGGATTACAAGACAAGCGAGGGAAGGGTATTTGCCAATGAACTAAAGGATATTTTATTCCACGTCATTAATCATGCTACACACCATCGGGGACAACTCGTGGTGGAGCTTAAGAAAAATAATATAGAACTTGAACAATTGGATTATATCTTTTACAAAAGATAACGTCCAATAACGCCACATGAAAGCAATCATAAAATTTCAGTTGTCTTTTATGATGTTCCTTCAGTTCTTTATTTGGGGAGGGTGGTTTGTGACCATGGGTATTTATTTGCCCAATACCTTAGAGGCCAGCGGAATTGAAACTGCCCATGCGTATTCCAGCCAAGCGTGGGGAGCGATAATTGCCCCATTTATTATTGGATTGATAGCCGATCGCTATTTTAACGCGGAACGGGTTCTTGCCATATTGCACTTAATCGGGGCTTTTTTGATGTACCAAATGGCAAATGCAACCGACTTCTTGGTCTTTGTACCCTATGTGTTTGGATATATGATTGCCTATATGCCCACCTTGGCCTTGGTCAATTCCGTCTCTTTTAACCAAATGAAAGATCCCTCAAAAGAGTTTGCCTTTGTTCGTGTCTTTGGCACTATAGGTTGGATCGTTGCGGGTCTTGCCATTAGCTATTTCGGTTGGGACAGCGAACAAGGCATTGCGGATGGGCTTTTGCGCAACACCTTTCTTATGGTCGCCATAGCTTCTGCGGTTTTGGCACTTTTTAGCATGTTCCTGCCCAAGACACCACCTAAGGTGAACAAGGATAAAATAGCCTCTTTTTCAGATATCATTGGTCTTGATGCCCTTCGGTTACTAAAGGATAAAAACTTTCTTGTTTTCTTCCTTGCCTCCATTCTTATTAGTATTCCCTTGGGCTTTTACTATCAACATGCCGGGCAGTTTCTTGGTGAAATAGGGGCTGCCAATCCAGCCGCAAAAATGTCCATTGGACAGGCCTCCGAGGTTTTGTTTATGCTATTGTTACCTTTCTTTTTCAAGAAATTTGGTTTTAAAAAGACCATTTTGGTAGGGATGTTGGCTTGGTTGGTAAGGTACCTCTTATTTGCTTACGGCAATTCCGGGGAATTGGCCTTTATGCTTATTATCGGGATTGCGCTGCATGGTATCTGTTACGACTTCTTCTTTGTATCAGGTCAAATATATACCGATACGAAAGCAGGGGAAAAACACAAAAGTGCTGCCCAAGGGCTGATTACCTTGGCTACCTACGGACTGGGGATGTTGGTTGGCTTTGCTGTTGCAGGAATAATTACGGATGCCAACCTTATTGCAGAAAATGAACATAATTGGGCACGTATATGGCAGTTTCCGGCTTTCTTTGCCTTGGGTGTGGCCCTACTATTTTCATTGTGGTTTAAGAACGAAAAAATAGAATACAAAGATTAAACAATAAAAAAATGCCAAAAAAAATACGACTTGGAATTTTAGGCGGGGGCGGTGATTCCCTTATTGGTGTGTTGCACCGAGTGGCCGCTTATATTAACGACAATTATGAAATTGTGGCGGCAGTCTTCAGTCCCGATTACCAAAGCAGTATTGATTTTGCCGAGGAAATCGATATGCCCAAAAGCCGTATTTATACCGATTTTGAAACCCTCATCGAAGAGGAGTTAAAACTTCCTGAGAACCAACGCATTCAGGCCTGTTCCGTGCAAACACCCAACTTTTTGCACTACCCCATGGCAAAGAAACTGTTGGATAACGGTTTTCATGTCATCTGCGAAAAACCAATGACCATGACCTACGATGAAGCGAAATCACTTCAGGCTTCCCATCAGGCCTCTGGGAAAGTGTTTGCTTTGACACACACGTATACCGGTTATCCTATGGTGCGCCAAATGCGCCAAATGATAAAGGAAGGTCAGCTGGGAAAAATTCATAAAATAGATGCTCGGTACTATCAGGGATGGATCAACCCTATTATCCACGATGAGGAAAAAAGGGCATCCGTCTGGCGTTTGGATCCTACCAAAGCAGGAATCAGTTCCTGTATGGGCGATATAGGCGTACATGCCTTTAACCTTTTGGAATTTAGTACTGGATTAAAGGTGAAATCACTGCTGTGCGACTTTAATTATATGTATGAAGATAATGTGATGGATGTAGATGGCACGGTCTTGGTTCGAATGGATGCGCATGTGAAAGGCGTCATTCGCGCCAGTCAGGTGGCCACTGGAGAGGAAAACGGATTGGCCATTCGCATTTATGGTGAAAAAGGCGGTTTTGTTTGGGAACAGGAAAAGCCCAATTTCCTGTATTTCTTTACTGAAGGCAAACCACTGCAAGTATATAAACCGGGGCATCCCTATAATTCAAAAATAGCATTGGATGGTACCAAACTCCCACCTGGTCACCCAGAGGGCATATTTGATTCCATGGCCAACATTTATTTAGGTGCTGCCAAGGCCATTCGTGGAGAGTCTCATGACGATTGCGAATTCCCTACAATGGAAGATGGGGTGCGGGGTATGAATTTTATTGAAAGTGCGGTGCACTCGCACAAACAGGGAAATGTCTGGATTGATTTGGACTAGAAAATAACCTGATGATTGCATAAAGAAAGTAAAACACAAAAGCACGACGATAGCGCCGTGCTTTGTGCTTAATGGTTGATTTTAGGAACCTTCTCTGCCTAAAGTTCCTTGATTTTTATATTTCTGAACCACACATCATCCCCATGGTCCTGTAGCCCAAAATAGCCTTGGGAGGCGACATCTGCCCAATTTTCATTCAGTTCGGGAAATTTACTTCCCGCTACCATTTCGTTCCATTCCGGGGTCCATAAATGGTATTCCACCACTTTCTCACCGTTCTGTTTGTGCCATACCGACCCTTTATACACCATAATTTCCACTTGGTTCCATTCCCCAACAGCATTTGCATTCTGAGGTTTTGCCGGGATTAGATCATATAAAGAACCAGCTTGTCGGTTTCCATCGGTTCCCATTTGCGCATCAGGATGTTTTTCATTATCCAAGATTTGCATTTCTGGAGCGGTTTTCCATATAAAGTCCAATTCATCGGACTCTTGCCCCAGATAGAATATCCCTGAATTCCCGCCTTCTGAAATCTTCCATTCCAATTTTAAGTGGAAGTTGGAAAACTCTTGATCATAAAGAATATCCCCTCTGTCCTTGCCTCCTGCTTCTCCACGTCCTGAACCTGGGCAGTGTATCATACCATCTTCCACGACCCATCCCGTAGGGAAGGTATCCGTTCCATAGCTCCTCCATCCCGTGGACGTTTCACCATCAAAAAGCAGTTTCCATCCGTCGGCTGCTTCGGCCTCACTTAAGGTGTTTGGTACCATGGCCATTTCGGTTTCAACAACTTCTGTTTCCGCTTCTTCCGTCTCGGCCTCCTTTTCTTTTTTGGCCGAATTGCATGAAAGTAATAATCCGATAAAAAGGAATGACGCAATTTTTGCTCGTATCATTTATAACCTATTTTTAATTAATAATTCCAACCTTCCCTGTAGGTCTTTTTTACATAATTTTCAGCCGCTTCTTTGGCGTTCATAGTGGCAAATTTGGTATCAAATCGCGGATCGCCATCGATGACCGTAAATTTATCTGAAGTAACCACCCGGATTTCATCATTGTCACTGATGTTGGTGATTTTCATATTTTCAGCATCCCATTCCAATCTGCGACGCAAATCTTGCAATCGTACGGCCAAATTACCTGCGACTACCGTTTCGTTGAGCGGTCCGGAATAGTCGAAATTAGAACTGCATTCCACACGGTTTTCCTTACTTTCTTTGCAGGCACGAATCCAATCTTTTTCATGACCACCATCCATGGCATTTGGAATTCTTCTCAACTCGTTGGTCACCGGTGGTGGATTGTCCTCGCGACCGATAATGTAAGGATTTGCGGCGTAGGTACTACATATTAAGGTTCCCTTAGTACCATAAAAGATGGCACCACCCCCCCAATCTCCGAGGTGCTCTCCAGGTTTCATCCCTTCAGGTCGTTCCGGCATCAGACCTCCATCATACCAGGTGAACTCCACAGCGGGCATTTTGACCTTTCCTTTTTTGGGGCGTTCCCCAAAATAGTAGGTAACTTTTTCTGAAATGGGAGCACTTTCCGTATTTAGTTGGGAAGACGATGCTTCAAAGGCATATGGGAAGCCGAGTTCCAGTGCCTTGTATACGGGATCCATAATATGACAGGCCATATCACCTAGGGCTCCCGTTCCAAAATCCCACCAAGCCCTCCAGTTCCAGGGGGTATAAGATGGGTGATAAGGTCGCCATTCGGCAGGTCCGATAAATAGGTCCCAATCCGTTGTTGGGGGGAGTGAAGGCGTTTCGGCCGGTCTTTCCAGACCCTGTGGCCATATAGGCCGGTTGGTCCAGGCATCTACCTTGGTAACTTCACCGATTTCCCCATTCCAAATCCACTCACACACCTTTCTCATATCATCACTGGAGTTCCCTTGGTTCCCCATTTGGGTGGCCACACCGGTTTCTTTGGCGAGTTCCCTGAGCTTTCTGGATTCATATACGGAATGGGTCAAAGGCTTTTGAACATATACGTGCTTTCCAGCCCGCATGGAATCCGCAGCTGAAACGTAATGGGTATGATCCGGTGTGGAAATCATTACCGCATCAATCCCTGAATCCATTTCTTCTAGCATTTTCCGATAATCTTTGTACTTTTTCGCTTTTGGGTAGTCATCAAAACACCGTTGGGCATACTTCCAATCCACATCAGCAAGTGCCACAATGTTCTGGGAGTTCATGTTCTTCAAATTTCTTCGGCCCATTCCCCCTACACCTATACCGGCAATATTGAGTTTGTCACTTGGAGCGGTATATCCGAACCCTGCCATGACATTACTTGGTACGATGCTAATTCCTGCCAGGGCGGCACCAGACTTTTTGATAAAGTCCCTTCGTTGATTGTTTCGGTTTTTGTCGTTCATAAAGGTTTGTTTTATTGAAGTTCTATTTGTTAGTATACATGACTATTTCAGGTCTTCAAGACATTTAATAAGGGTGCTTGGTTGCTTTGAAATAGGAGGTTGAAAATACTTATTTTTTTACTTTTTCGGAAATGGCAAGATACGTGAAAAAAAATCGTGGTTTAAATAATTTTTTGGTGCCTTTGTTAAAAAAATCACAAGTTCTGCGTCGGCTTTTTGAGCCATTGGAGCACTGCTTAAACTTTGTGGGAACTATTGCAAAAATGATGGGCATGGAGGTCCCTTTCCTTTTAAGCCGAAATAACGCGAAATAAAATACGGTAATGGCCGTAACTTGTGATCATTTTTATCATGTTACCGCAATGGAAAGGAAAACCAAATAGTTATTTTCCCTACTCGAGAGGAAGAACCTTTGGCGTAATACGTTACCCACTTTTATTGTGCGCTTGACTTGTCATATAATGGATTCAGGCCACTTTCCGTGGATTTTTTGAAATATCCTTGATTGATAACCCGATTTTTCATAAGACCGTTATCTGGCCATTTTTGTCCCCTTCGGATGTTCACCGATGGCGCAAGGACAATCTGTTCGGATAGAAAGGTAATCTCAGGGTCTTGATAGTTGTTCTTGCCCGACATCACAAAATCCAATCCAAAAATGGTGGTCAACACGTATTGGAGTGCCTCTTTTCCATGGACATGATTACCAAAGGTATTGGTCCAATAATAGTATCGGAATATCCTTTTAAAACCTTGTCGACGTCTTTTTCTTCCCAGCCAAGGTCATTGTTAATGTTTTCTTTTATCGCGGAGCTATCGGCATTTTGCGCACAAGTGCCAAAAATGTTTATGGCTAGAGCACCATTGCGAATACTTTTTTCATGGGTTACGGTTTATTTTCTGAATTTTATTTCATCCTTTATGGTTGCCTTTCATTACGGTACACCACCCCATATTTCTGGTTGGTATGCTTCCAATCATGGGCGGTAAAACCCAAATCTTCCTTAACAGTAGTAGTGCCGATGGCCCTAAAATAATCTTCAAAACCTGCAGGGGAATAGCCAAATAGCATGATTACTTCTTCTTTGCCGGTATTTTTGAATCCATGCCAAGTGCTTTTTGGCACATATATTAAATCGCCTGCATTGCCTTCTTGTATGGTATCGTTTAAGGTAATCTCGACACGGCCTTTTTGAACGAAAAGAAATTCTTCTTCGTTCAAGTGTTTGTGCACGGGGATACCATCTCCAGGGGGAATTTTTTCGGAGAGCAGTGAGAGTTCCGGGGTGTATTCCGCACTTTTTGCCATTTTAATGGTTACTTCGGCTTTACGTTTATTCCCGATATACCAGACTTCCCCTTCGCTTGCCCTTAAAATTATTCCTTCAGGGTTTTTAAAAAAACGAGTCTCAGCATATGCGGTAGGGATTCCGGTAAAACATATCCCGGAAAACAGGCCAATTTTTCTGACAAAATCCCTTCTATTACTATCCTCCATTTGCAAGAAATTAAAGTTGTACAAGGATTAATTGATCTTTGGTACTTGCATGGTCTGGCCATGGATTCCCCCTCCAAACCAGGCGAGCATCAAAGCGTTCTTAATTCCTATGATTTCCCGATTGGGGAAATACTCTCGTAGTATGGCCTTCATTTTTTCATCGTTCTCTTTTTCGGATTTAGGGAGGCCCTCCTGCCAATATTCGGATACCAATACCGCACCGTTGGTGATTAAAAAATTGGAATATCCCATAATGGGCACATAAGTAATGGTATCGCCAACTTTACTCGAAGTGAACAGGTCTTTATTGTAATCACTTAAAGGGAATTGATATTGGTGCAATGAAAAGTCAGGATGGGGTATTTCCACAATATTAAATGGTTTCCCATCTACGTTGGTCTCCTGTTTTAACCGTTCCAAATTGGCAAGGGAGGCATTATAATCTGCGTTTAGTAAGGGTGTTTTATCCTTGATGGCTGGGTCAATCGTAGGAATCAGTATCGTACTGTCATTTACAAAGCGTAAGTAGGCATCCATATGGTGATTGGAGCCTTGCCCATAGGTGTTTTCAATTTTATGCCAATTTTTATCCAATAACATAGGCTCCTTCACCCAAATGAGTTTTTCCATTTGCAAGGCATCAAGAAACCGTTTTTCAATTTCATCCAAGCTTAATTCTGGATTTCTGGATTTGGCATACGCTTCAAAAAGTAACAATACCTTACTGGAGGTTATGAAACCACCTGCTTCGCTATTAAGGTCGATTGGGTTAACTGCATAACCCAACGAGTCTGCCAGGATGTTGTCGATTTTTGCTCTTTCAACAAAAGTGGAGTCCGAGAACATTGCTCCGCCGAAACCATTGTATCCAAAGTCTGCCATTTGATAGTTTTCTCCATCCGTAAGTAACACTGGGCCGTAATCCCGTATGGCAGAACCACCTGCATTTGGGTGTTGAAAGATGTTGATTTTATCTTTACTGATTTTGGCTTCCAAGAGCATGCTGTCCAATACCTGGCGCATCTCATCGGAGGGAAGAATGATGTTGACAGGAACATGTTTTACCAGACTTTTGATGATTTCGATTCGTGCCGGATGATCTGTGGGGAGCATTCCGCCTCCCCAATTGGTTTCATCGGGAAAATCAATCCAGACCGATTCCTGGGGTGCCCACTCAGGTGGGTAGGTGAATTTTACCTCCTCTTTTTTCGTAGTGTTACATGAAATAATTAATAACCCGATAAAAACTATGGTGTACTTCATTTTGTATTGGATTTGATACTATGATTAATTTATTTTTGGTACCTGCATGGTCTGGCAATGAATCCCCCCGCCAAACCAATTGAGCATGAGCGCAGTTTTGATTCCTATGATTTCTCGATCAGGGAAATGCTCTTTTAAAATGGCCTTCATTTTTTCATCGTTTTCTTTTTCAGATTCAGGAAGGCCTTCCTGCCAATATTCGGATACCAATACTGCGCCATTGGTGATCAAAAAATTGGAATAGCCCATAATAGGGACATAGGTGATGGTGTCCCCTAACTGGCTCTGATGGAAATATTCTTCATCACCAGAAGCAAATGGGAATTGGTATTGATATAATGAAACATCGGGATAGGGTATTTCCACAATGTTGAATTTTTTTCCATCGATGTTGGTCTCCTGCTTTAGACGTTTCAAATTTGCAAGAGAGGCACTATAATCCGCATTTAGCAAGGGTGTTTTATCCTTGATTGCAGCATCGATTGTAGGAATGAGAATAGTGCTGTCATTTACGAATCGCAAATAGGCATCCATGTGGTAGTTGCCCCCTTGCCCATAGGTATGTTCAATTTTATGCCAGTTTTTGTCCAATAACATGGGTTCTTTTACCCAGATGAGCTTTTCCATATTCAGGGCGTCCAGAAACCGTTTTTCAATTTCGACCATGCTTAAATCGGGATTTCTAGTTTTTGCGTAATCTTCAAAAAGCAGCAGTACGTTACTCGAAGTAATGAATCCCCCGCCTTCACTGTTGAGGTCTACGGGTTTAACGGCGTACCCTAAGGAATCCGCCAAGATATTATCAATTTTAGCTCTTTTAAGAAAGGTAGAATCACCATACACGGCCCCCTCCACATTAAATTCAAAATCGGCCATCTGATAGGTTTCGCCATTGGTAAGCAGTACAGGCCCGTAATCCCGAACGGCCGCACCAACCACGTCTGGATGCTGAAAGATGTTGATGTTTTCTCTACTGATTTTGGCTTCCAAAAGCATGCTATCCAATATCGCACGGGTTTGTTTGGATTTTGTAATAACATTGACTGGAACATAATTGACAAGGTTTTTAATGATTTCAATCCGTGCGGGATAATCTGGCGGTAGGGCACCACCTCCCCAATTGGTTTCATCCGGAAAATCGATCCAAACGGATTCCTGGGGTGCCCACTCAGGTGGGTAGGCGAATTTTACCTCCTCTTTTTTTGTAGTGTTACATGAAATAATAAATAACCCGATAAAAACTATAGTGTACTTCATTTCGTGTTGGTCTATTTATAAAAATGGTTTTTCAATAATTGCGTGCGATAGCTTCATTTGCTATTATTTTCAGATAATAAGGTGTTTATGGAATCCAACATTGCTCTTCCATTAGCGTAATAGGGATTCATCTGAGTGGCTTTTTCATAATTGGTTTTGGCCTTTTCCAATTCGCCGTTTAAAAACAGGGCCTCCCCGTAGCTATCATAGGTATTGAATTCATCAGGGAACAGTTGTACGTTTTTCTCCAATACTTTTACCGCAGCATTCATATTGCCTTGCTGCATCAATTGATACCCAAAATAATTCAAATCCATATCGCCCAAACGATATGGGGATTCTTGGCTTTTCAGAAGAATATCGAAACTATCCAGTGCCACTTCAACACCATTTCTTTCAATACTTGAACTTAGCCATTGACTGTAATAGGTCTTTGTTTTTCGTTGTTTAACCTCTTCCAGCATTTGGTCAATTCTGGGCTTCGTGAATGTTTTCCCTCGAAGTACAACCGTATGTATAGCCCGCGTGTTCGCAATCGTATCCAAGGGGTTCTTATCCAATAATACCAAACTGGCCTTTGTGCCAACTGAAATATTCCCGTAGTCCTCTTCCTTATTCATGAAAATGGCTGGATTTAAGGTGGCCGTCTGTAGTGCGGCAAGATTGTCCATACCACTTTCTACAAAG
>JBCDBE010000109.1:0-10940 GCA_039184365.1 Bacteroidota bacterium
AAATACGGTTCCGATATCATTTCCATGAACCATTGGAATATTCTAAAAAACTTTTTGAAAGGCAAGAAAACCTTTGGCGAAAGTGAAAACCTGCGGACCCTTATCCGAAAAAGTATCACGACCAAAGAGTTTGAGGCCCTAAAAAAAGGTCCCAAGGATATTGTGGTCACGGTTTCCAATCTATCCCTGAACCAAGTGGAGTACAAGTCCATCAATGATTTTGACTATGATGAGTTTTGCGATTGGATTTGGATATCGTCCAATTATACCCCTTTTATGAGTCTTGTCCGGAAAAATGGCTGCGAATATGCCGATGGTGGATTGGGGAGCTTAGTACCCATAGAAGAAGCGATAAAGCGGGGGGCCACAGAAGTGGATGTAGTTGTATTGCGTACCGAAGTCAGCTATTACAACAGAATGCCTTCCCGAAACCCTTTTGAGCTATTGACCAGTATGATGGCTTTTGTATTGGACCGGATCGAAAACCAAAACATTAGGATTGGAAAATTGGTCGCCAACCAACAGGATGCCATTGTCAATTTTTATTATACCCCAACGGTATTGACGACCAACTCTTTGATTTTCAATAAAGAGAAAATGACCTTGTGGTGGAAAAAGGGGTATCTGTACGCCAAGAACAAGGATACTGAGAGTATGCCCATTGAACCGGATTTGCAGGAATAAAACCTAAAGTTCCAACTCAAAATATCAAATTCAGGTTCAGAAAGCGCCCTCGTTTAAGGTGCTTACTTGGCACTTCGCTATTTGGTACTTCCGATTTCGTATTTTTCCGGCATTCAGTATCCGACTACCACAATTCTCCAACTTCTTTCTTGATAAATGACAATGCCGTGCTGGAAGGGGATTGTTTCTCCATTCCTCGGTTGAGAATGTCTTCCCTCAGTTTATCCGCGGTATCGGCTTCGCTCATTCCTGCCGAACGAATGATTTGGATGGTGGCATTTTTTGCCGCTTTGATAATGTTCCAGCATTCATCGCTCATGTAGATTTGTTGTGATAGATTGTGATCAAACTCATTTTCTATTTGTTTGATCAACAGGTTTTCATAATTGGATTTATTCTGTCCCTTGGGTGCAACACGAACCACTAGACTATTGATGGCAATACGCTCCAAAAAGAGGACCATCCGTTCATAGGCCTGCAAACGGACGGGAAGGGTTTCCTTTTGGGAATCTTTATGCAATAGAAAACGCCGTCGCCCTTCCTCATTTCGCGTATGTAAACGAAAAAAGTAAAATGCAATGGCCCCTGTTACAACGGCTGGTAATAAATAGGCGAATAGCTGAAAGATGTCATCTCCGCTCATAAGGTTTCTTTGGTTTTGATGAAGTAAGAACGCATTTTGATCGACTAAAGTATGATCAAAACTATTTGAATTCCGTCTTGAGCTTTTCATAAAAACCCTTGGTGTCTGATGAAAGTCGTATGAGTACTCCTTCCTTAAAGTTTCCATCCCTTACCAAGACCTGGGCTGATTCAGGTTTTACACCTTCCACCTCAATTAGAGCAGTTGCCACGGAAACGGCCTGCCGGTAGGTCAGTCCAAATTCGCCTGTGATATTAAGTCCCTCAACGGTCACCGTACGGTTGGGGTTGGCAACAACAATCTCTCCAATTTTGGTCAAAAAGATTTTGGCTTCCTCACTCAGTTGGGTTTCGCTATCGCTGCCAAACAAGAAATCCAAACTATTTGAGAAAAGCACATCGCCGTTGCTGACACCCACTTTTGCTTCTTGGCCCAAGGTCTGCTTGGCCTGTGTTAAAATCACGATGGCGGTGGAATCATTCCGACTGAAATCATCGGTGATAAAAGCCATTTGTTCCTGTTTCTCCTTTAGACTGACCAATGCCTTATTCACTGTTTCCGTGTTCTGTTTTGAAATCTCGGAAAAACTGCTCAAGTTTTTTAATAAAGTGGCGTTGGCATCCCGAAGTTCCGTATTTTCCTTTTCAAACAATTTAGCATTGGCGTCGCTGGCATTGATTTGCCGGTTGGCCTTGGAGATGGAATCGTTTAGGACAACGACACTATCCTTTAGTTTAGCTACTTCGTTGATAAGATCTTTCTTTTTTTGACCATAGGAGACAAAAGACAACATCAAAAAAAATAAGTAGATAACGGTAGTTTTAGGCATAAGCAATTTTTTAATAAGCACATTCCTTGGATTGCATCAGACAGTCAAGGGGCATAGCGTTTTGATAATGGCAAACCGATTTTAAATTGCCGCTAAGATAGTTATCCTCATTTATTTTCCCGCTTCTAAATAATCCAAAGCGAGTTCTGTCATCGCCTTAACCCCTAATTGCATGCCTTTATCATCAATCAAAAAATCTGGAGTGTGATGTGGGTAGGGTGTTGTATTACCTGGGGTCATTCCACCCAAAAAGAAAAAGAATCCGGGAACTTCACGTTGAAAATAGGAAAAGTCCTCGGCCCCGGTTATGGCCTTTTGTGCAATAACATTTTCATCACCAGCAACACGTTTTAAAGTGGGCAACATCTGTTCGACCAAATCGGGTTCATTATAGGTAATGTCCGTAGCGTCCATAATTTCACAGGTGGCCTCACCGCCATAGGCCTTGGCAATGGTAGAAACCATCTCTTTCATTCGTCTGTTGATATGATCTTTCATACCATAGTCCAGGGTGCGGATGGTCCCCAGCATTTCAGCGGACTCCGGAATGATATTGGATCGGACACCACTTTTGATTTTCCCAACTGTGATTACGGCGGCCTCGTTGGTCAAATTGACCTCCCGGCTAATAATGGTTTGAAGGCCGTCTATGATTTTCGCACTGATAAGAATGGGATCGACACCGCCCCAAGGTTGGGACCCATGACTTTGCTTCCCTTTCACTTGAATGGTAAAGCTTTGGGCCGCAGCCAAAGTACCACCCATTTTGAAACGTATTGTGCCTACAGGGGTTTGCGAATTAATATGCAGTCCAAAAATGGCATCCACATCGGGATTTTTTAGCACCCCTTCTTTTACCATCAACAAGGCTCCTCCTTCTTCGCCCGGGGGTGGACCTTCTTCGGCCGGTTGAAAAATAAATTTTACGGTGCCCTTTATCTTATCCGTATTCTTCGATAAAACTTCTGCAACTCCCATGAGAATGGCGGTATGGGTATCGTGACCGCAAGCGTGCATGACACCCACCTTTTCCCCTAAAAACTCTGAGGTAACATTGGATTTAAATGCCAAGTCATTGCGTTCCGTTACGGGTAGGGCGTCGATATCGGCGCGTAGGGCAACTACTTTGCCAGGCATATCGCCCTTGAGGATTCCGACGACCCCGGTATGCGCAACCCCAGTGGTTACCTCAATGCCAAGTGATTTTAAGTGCTTGGCAATTTTCTCGGCAGTCTTGAATTCCCGATTGCTCAATTCTGGATTTTGGTGGATGTCATGTCGCCATTCGATAACTTTTGATTCAATGGCAGCATAATCCTTTTCCAAATTGGGCCCTTGTGCTGCGACCAATATTGAAAAAAGGGATAGGAGTCCGGTGATGTTTCGTTTCATAATCAGGTGTTTAAAACTTTATCAGGCGATAGCCCTCATTTTGCAACTGTATCAGTGCGGTCATGGAGGAAAGGGAAAGCTGAACACCCTGGAGTGTTTCTTCTTTTGGAAAACCCCTGGATAATGAGGATTGTCCACAAAAAATGAATTCCACTCCTGCATCCATTAATTGGGATACCATCCCTGCATTTGGGTTGTCAACCCCATAGCGCTTTTGATACGCTTCATTGGTAATAATATCTTTGGAGGCCCTATTGTGAATGACCAATGCTACTTTCATATTTTCGGTCGAAACCCCATTTTGGGCGTGCATGTTCAAAAAGCGTGCAGCCGTCTCTATGCTGGCATTTAATTGGGATACATCTTCAGGACTATCCATAATATCAAAAACCACCTTAAGCTCTACATCAGGTTGAATTTGATAGTCTGGTGCTTCAATTCCCCAAACCTTCCCAAAATCTTTTATGATGGGGCCTGCCTTTTTTTCTTGGGCAGATATCATGGAAAAAGTCAAAAGAATTATATGAAAGAGACATTTTTCGGAAAAAATCATTGGGCAGTCTTTAATTTCCTTTTATAATAACCGTAAAAACATCCTGCTGCTAAAATCACCCATATCAATCGGTATCCCCAAACATTTAGGCCAATCCCAAAAAAATCATACGTTTCAGACGTCTCAAAAAAAGTATAAATCACACTTATGATGGCAAGTATACCGACAATTGGATTAAGCGTTTTCATCTTAAAAAGATTTACCCTAAATATATTCAAATTGCTTCATACCAACCTTTGTTGTTTAAAACTATTGTGCACTTGGTTTTAAGTAATCTCGAATATTGGCTAATTTCACTTTTAGAATTTTCCGATGTAAATGTCCTATTTAGATGAATTGAATGATGCCCAGCGAAAACCTGTTCTACATAAGGAAGGACCCTTAATGGTGATAGCAGGTGCTGGATCTGGGAAAACTCGGGTCCTTACCTATCGTATTGCCCATTTGATGGAACAGGGGGTGGATTCCTTCAATATTTTAGCCTTGACTTTCACGAATAAGGCAGCCCGGGAAATGAAAAAACGGATTGCAGAAATCGTAGGCCCCTCGGAAGCCAAGAACTTATGGATGGGTACGTTTCACTCCATTTTTGCCCGATTGCTTAGATATGACGGGGATAAATTGGGTTTTCCTTCCAATTTTACGATTTATGACACCCAAGATTCCCAACGTTTGATCGCTTCCATTATCAAGGAAATGGGATTGGACAAGGACATCTACAAATACAAACAAATTCAAAATCGTATATCGTCCTATAAGAACAGTTTAATAACCGTTAAAGCCTACGTTCAGAACCCAGAGTTACAGGAAGCGGACGCCATGGCCAAACGCCCGCGACTGGGTGAAATCTATCAGAATTACGTAGATCGATGTTTTAAGGCTGGGGCCATGGATTTTGATGATTTATTACTTCGTACCAACGAGCTGTTGAATCGCTTTCCAGAAGTTTTAATGAAATATCAGGAGCGATTCAAATACATTTTGGTGGATGAGTACCAAGACACCAACCATTCACAATATCTTATCGTTAGGGCATTGGCAGATCGGTACCAAAATATCTGTGTGGTTGGGGATGATGCCCAAAGTATTTATTCGTTTCGCGGGGCAAACATCAGTAATATTCTCAACTTCCAGCGCGATTATGAAGATGTAGGCGTCTATCGCCTCGAACAGAATTACCGTTCTACCAAGAATATTGTCAATGCAGCGAATTCCATTATCGCCAAAAATAAGGACCAGTTACAAAAAGTGGTCTGGACGGCCAATGACGACGGGAACAAAATAAAAATACATCGAAGCGACACGGATGCCGAGGAAGGACGACATGTAGCTAGCTCCATTTTTGAGAACAAAATGCAACATCAACTCAAAAATGGTGAGTTTGCCGTGCTCTACCGCACCAATTCCCAATCCAGGTCCATAGAGGACGCCCTCCGCAAAAAGGACATTCCCTATCGCATTTATGGGGGACTTTCATTTTATCAACGAAAGGAAATCAAAGATGTTTTGGCCTACCTCCGCTTGGTTATTAATCCCAAGGACGAGGAGGCCCTAAAGCGAATTATTAATTTTCCAGCCAGGGGAATAGGACAGACAACGGTGGACAAGTTGGTTGTAGCTGCCAACCATTACAACCGCTCCATTTTTGAGATTATGGCGCATCTTGATAAACTCGATTTAAAGATCAATTCCGGTACCAAAAACAAGTTGCATGACTTTGTGACCATGATCAAGAGTTTTCAAATTATGAATGAGGGTGCCGATGCGTTTTCCCTTGCGGAACACGTAGCTAAGAAAACGGGTCTATTGGTGGAATTTAAAAAGGACGGAACTCCTGAGGGGATTGCGAGAATGGAGAATATTGAGGAATTGCTCAATGGTATCCAGGATTTTGTGGAGGGCCAAAAGGAACTGGCCGAGGCTACTGGAAGCTTGACCGAGTTTTTGGAAGATGTAGCATTGGCAACTGACATGGACAAAGACGTGGGTGATGACGATCGTGTGGCCTTAATGACCATACACTTGGCCAAAGGACTGGAGTTTCCCTATGTGTACATTGTTGGGATGGAAGAGGATCTGTTCCCGTCGGCCATGAGCATGAACACCCGAAGTGAACTGGAAGAGGAGCGGCGCCTATTTTATGTAGCGCTCACCCGAGCTGAAAAACAAGCCTATCTTACGTATACGTTGAATCGATATCGATGGGGAAAATTGATTGATGCCGAACCTAGCCGATTTTTGGAGGAAATAGATGAAAGCTTTATCGAAAACCTGACCCCTATCAACAATGGGTACCGTTATAAATCCATGATTAAAGATGACATATGGGGTGAGGTGGACAAAAGTAAATTACGACAGGTAAGACCTAAAAATGGAACTCCGCCTTCAACGCAACGGCCATCTGAAAACCAATTGCGGCGATTGCGAAAGTTAAAACCCAATATTGGAAGCCCTGACAGTTCCCCAACACCAAACATCAACCTTTCTGAAGGTGCCATGGTGAGCCACACCCGTTTTGGAAAGGGAAAGGTGCTCAAAATTGAAGGTGCAGGCAATGATAAAAAGGCCGAGATTCAATTTGAACGTGGGGATGTAAAAAAGCTGTTACTGCGTTTTGCCAAGTTGGAGGTGCTGAATAATGCATAAGCAATTTTATTGCCGTAAAAAAAGTATTTTTCCGATCAAGCCGATACAATGTTCCCAATGCCCTAAAACTTTTTCCAACAGGTTCTTGAACAGTAAAAAATAACTACATTCAAAAGGAAGTATCCCAACCAACCATCACTTATGAAAAAGTTGTTTGCGAGTGTTTTTTTTGGAGCAGTAACCCTTGTTGTTATCCTATTCTTTGGCATTGGGGGCTATTACTTTGAAACGGGTTATCCCGCTTGGGTCATTATGGCATTGGCCATGTTGACCGGGGTCATCCTTGTTTTTATTTTGAAATGGGGACTATCAAAAATTTTCCCCTTGTTGAAAAAGATGCCGCTAGAGGGTTATACTTCAATTTTTGCCGGGGCACTGGCGCTTTTTTTATTGCGTATGTACGCCTTTCGCTGGCCCGCGGTACTATTTTACCCCCTAGCTATTTTTTTGTTGATGTGCTCAGTTTTGACACTGTATGGGATTCGACAGATGGTAAAAAAATCAAACTTCAGAATAGGGGTTTTAATGGTCTCCGTCCCCATAATACTGGTTTTGGGCAGTATTTTGGGATTCCAATTCCTTGATGGAGATCCCCATAAAGCGAAAACGAAGGATAAAACACCTAAAAACGTAATTCCGCTTTCCCAAAGCGATATCAAAAACCCATCGGAGGAAGGACCATATGAAGTGGAAACCTTTACCTACGGCAGTGGTTCCGACAAAAAAAGACCGGAGTATGCCGAAGGAGTCAAAATCAAGACTCCCACTGTGGATGGCTCACTGCTGTTGCCCGATTGGAAGGGCAAAAAGAAAAAATGGCGGGAACGCTTTTGGGGCTTTGGTGTTGAAAACTTTCCATTGAACGGCAGGGTTTACCTGCCAAAGGGGAAAGGTCCTTTTCCTTTGGTGCTGATCGTACATGGCAACCACAGCATGGTTGATTTTTCAGATGATGGCTATGGGTATTTGGGAAATCTTTTGGCCAGTAGGGGTATAATTACCGTTTCCGTGGATGAAAATTTTATCAATGGTCATTGGTCCGGGGATTTTCGGGGAAAGGAAATGCCCACAAGGGGATGGCTGTTGCTCAAACATTTAGAGTTATGGAAAAGTTGGAACACTGGGGAAAACGAAGTTTTGGAAGGAAAGGTGGATATGGACAAGATTGTACTAATAGGGCATTCCAGGGGGGGAGAGGCAGTATCCGTTGCCGCTGCCTTTAACACTTTGACGTACTTTCCCGATAATGCCATGGAAAGGTTTAATTTCAATTTTGGTATAAAGGGCATTGTGACCATAGCCCCTACCGATTACCGATACCATAGACAGATCACATTAACGAATATCAATTATTTGTCCCTTCAAGGGGCCTGGGATGCCGATGAAACCAGTTTTTGGGGCATGCGTCCCTATCACCGATTGATCTTTTCAAATGACTTTAAGGGTTTTAAGGCAGGACTCTATATGAACCATGCTAACCATGGCCAATTCAACTCCACGTGGGGAAGGTCTGATTTTGGCTATCCAATGGGATGGCTGTTGAATTTAAGACCCCTGGTTTCGGACAAAGCTCAACAGCAGGTGGCCAAAGTATACATCAGTGCTTTTGTGGACGCCGTTTTAAAGACAAATGAGACATATATACCCTTATTTCAAAATGCGGATTTGGCGGGGGACTGGTTACCCGAAGAAGACTATTTGACGCAATATAGCGACCATAGAAAGAGGATGCTTCTTGATTTTGAAGAAGATATTGAAGTGGCCACTGGCCCCATTGGCATCGGAATAGATGTGGAATACGTAAAACTATGGAGGGAAGAACAACTTACCGCAAGGGATGGTGGGAAACAGGAAAATAGTGCCCTTGTCCTGGGGTGGAGCTATGCCCGTGAACACCAAACGGATTCCCTGCCCCGATACAATATCCATTTGCCAGATGTCCTAATGGACCTCTCACATGTGGATACCCTTACCCTATCTGTAGCGGTCGGAGACATTTCCGAACTCAACATAAACGAAAGGAAGCATCCGAAACATAAGGATTTCAACTCAGGTTTTAATTTCAGCCTTGTCCTCAAGGACCGTTTGGGAAACACCGCATCCGTCGGTTTTATGGAACACAATACTTTGCCCAAAAAAATCAGGTCCAAGTTTACCAAATTCAAATTTTTGGACAAAGAAATAATGGGCAAGGACAGTGAGGTACAATTGAAGAGTTGCTATGTTCCAATGTCCGCATTTAAAGCACAAACGGACAGCCTCCACCTCGACAAGATCAAAAGCCTTCATTTTGTTTTTGATAAAGACTCCCTTGGGGTTCTATATTTTGACGATATTGGACTATTACCAAAGTAGATGGCTTCTTTGTTATTTTTGAACAATGGAATGATTCCCTAAAAAGATGGCTCAACTTATCAAACTTTACGAAGAAAACCCCAACCCGAAGGAGGTGGAAAAGATTGTTGCCTTGCTCAGAAGGGGAGGGCTTGTCATCTACCCCACGGATACCGTTTATGGTTTGGGTTGTGATATATCAAATACAAGGGCTCTGGAACGCATAGCACGTATCAAGGGGATAAAACTGACCAAAGCCAATTGGTCCTTTGTCTGTGCCGATTTAAGCAACCTCTCCGATTATGTTAGGCAAATAGATACCGCGACATTTAAAGTTCTAAAGCGTGCACTTCCTGGACCATATACTTTTGTATTACCCGGTAACAATAACCTTCCAAAAGATTTCAAGAAACGTAAAACCGTGGGTATCCGTGTTCCAGATCATAATATCGTAACCAGTTTGGTAAGAACTTTGGGGAACCCAATAGTGTCCACTTCAATTCACGATGAAGATGATGTTTTGGAATACACCACTGATCCTGAATTGATTTTTGAAAAATGGCAAAATTTGGTGGATGTTGTCATCGATGGGGGGTATGGTGGTAATGTGGCATCTACCGTGATTGACTTGTCAGAAAGTGAGCCCGTCGTCATTCGGGAAGGTAAAGGTGGGTTGGATATCCTTTGATGTACAATAAAAAGGCGGTCCCATGACCGCCTTTTATGATGCCTTTATGGGCAATTAGTTACCTGATCCTCCAATGGCAGGGTCTTTCATTCCCTCTTCAATCATGCTATAAAATTGATCTAATTTTGGAAGCACCACAATACGCGTCCTCCTGTTTTTGGCCTTATCCGTTGGGGATACGGGAATGTATTCCGATCGACCGGCGGCAGTCATCCTTTTTGGATCCACACCGTAATCGTTTTGCAAAATGCGTACTATGGAAGTTGCCCGTTTGGCACTTAAGTCCCAGTTATCCAACAAAACACCGCTTCTGTAGGGCACGTCATCCGTGTGTCCTTCAACCATAAATTCAAAATCAGGCTTGTTGTTCACCACCTTGGCAACTTTTCCCAAAACTTCCTTAGCGGCATTGGTTACATTGTAGCTACCACTTCGGAACAACAATTTATCGGATATGGAAACAAAAACCACACCTTTTTCCACACTTACCTCAATATCTTCATCATCTAAGTTTCCAAGAACGCCTTTAAGACTTTGTACCAAGGAAAGGTTAACGGAATCCCTTCGGGTAACCGCATCCTGTAGCCTTCTAATGGTCAAGTCCTTTTCGCGAAGACTTTCCAAAGACTTTTCAAGATTTTCGGCTCCTTTGGCCGTAAGGGTGGTCAAATCCCCCATATTATTGATGAGTTCTTGGTTGTTTGCTTTTAGGAAAGCATTTTGCTCCTCCAAAGCCTTCATTTTGGAGTCAGCCGTAGCTTTTTCCTCCAGACAGTCGTTGAGTTTTACCGTAGCCGAATTCAATAAATCCTGGGCTTCTTTGTGTTTTGCCTCAAGTTCTGCGTATTTCTTTTGGGAAACACAGGAGGACAATAGAATGGCCAAACCAAGAAACCCTAGAAAAACTTTTCTCATAATACTAAATATTTTAATGGTTAATTAGATACGATTTTTCTGATACACCAATTCAAAATTAGATAAAATCATATTGGGCAATAATACTCCATCGTTAATCTTTTACTAAAATGTTAAAATTATTTATTTGATGTACGAAATGGGACCACACTATGGATTTTACGGGATAATATTTTAGCAGAAAATTAGTTTTTTCCCTTTTGCGGTATATGGTTTTAAAATTTCGATAAAAGCTGAGGTGCGCCCTAAAAACGGC
>JBCDBE010000110.1:0-10880 GCA_039184365.1 Bacteroidota bacterium
AAAAAAGACATTGTTTTCATTGCTTGGATTTTAAATTTAATAACACTATATAAAAGTAGTCTTTTGCTTACATTAAGATTATGTTAATACTTTCATTATATTATTAAGATGACACTCGTAGAAAATAGTTGCTATCGGGGAATGACAACTTTATGAGTTTAACATTATGTATTTCCAAACTGTAATTGTCAGTACCCCAATACAGTTTGAAATCCATTACGAAGTGACCCCTATTCGGATTTGGTAAAGGGTGATGGTCATGAGTTCATTTATCAACATACCAAAGACTGCGACCATTAAACTTTTTGGTTTATTTCGTAAAGTAGACTGATCATCAGGTAACTGGCCTCTCACGATGCCGTAACCGTGAGCCATTTCACCAAAGGTTGATGTGATTTGGCGTGATTTTTCCCAAAGGGAGTTCCAAAATATCTACTGACTTAAAACGAGATCTCATTCGTGAATATTTTCTGGATTTGGGACTTGTAGATGTAAAGGTGGCCGCCATAAATTAGGATTGGAGTGGCCTTAAGTTTGTGTACAGGACAAAAGACCGTTAATATTTCCTGCCTTTCATCGATTATTCATCATTTCTTGTACTAAAGTCAGGGTGATGGCGTTTTGCCTGCAACCAAAACTTTAGTTACGATGAAAAGAATATACTTCATTACCTGTTTAACGGCCTTATTCGCTTTGATGTCCTGTAGTGATGATGCAGAAGATCTTGCATTGGATGAAGAGCAAACACAGGAAGAAGGTCAGAACAACGAATCATCCGAAGAGGGGGATTTTACCTCCGCGGAAGTTCAAAGTATTCTGGAAATGGACGAAACGACCAGTATGTTCGATACCATTCTATCCGATTTATATTTTGATAACGGTACTTCGAATAAATCGAATGATGACTGCTACAGTGTGGAATATTTTGAAAATGGGTTTGTAGCACAATTCAACAATTGTGTGCTGAACGAAACTGAAAATATTAACGGGACCTTGAACGTATCGTATGGGGTAGGGGAATCCAGCACCACTTTCACCGCAACGTTCAGTGATTTCTTTATAGGAACCATTAAAGTGAATGGCACACGTGCCTACACGCTAACCGTAACCGAAGAAGAAACGGTGTCCTTTGAAATTAACAGCAATATCAATCTAGAGTACGAAGATGATAGTGTAATTTCCGAAAGTGGAACCAAAGTATTGGCATTCATTTTTGAAGAAGGTCAAGATACACTATGGAACTTGCAAGGAACATGGACGTATCAAAAAGATGGGAACACCTACACCATTGGCGGTAACGTCTCAAAGGGGCTGACCTGTGAATATTGGAGCCAAGGCACTATGAACATCAGTGTAAACGATTTGGTGGTTGACATTGATTTTGGAGATGGTACTTGCGATGACCAAGCTGTTTTGACCTATCCAAATGGTGCTACACAGAATATCACCTTATAGCAAACACTACGTTTTAAAATAATAGCCCCTCCTCCAAAGGGGCTTTTTTTATGTTTTATATGTTGCACATGTAGCATCAAAATTGGGATTTTGGTTATCTTTCCTGAATGATTAACCAAAAAGAACATATTGATGAAAACACATCGTTTTGCTGTATTATTCTCCCTGTTTAGCTTGCTATTTACCCATCTTACTTTTACCCAAGAAAGTGAAAAGAAGGATGATGTTTATAAAGGATTAAAATTTCGGAATATTGGACCGGCCTTGACTTCGGGACGTATTGCGGATATTGCCATCCACCCAAATGATAAAAGTACGTGGTACATTGCCGTAGGCTCCGGGGGTGTATGGAAAACGACCAACTCAGGAACTACGTTTAACCCCATTTTCGATCAGCAAACCAGCTATTCCATTGGCTGTGTTACCATTGACCCCACTAACCCCAGTACGGTTTGGGTTGGGACGGGCGAAAATGTAGGGGGTCGTCATGTAGGTTTTGGAGACGGTATTTACGTGAGCCATGACGAAGGGAAAAGCTGGAAAAATATGGGGCTGAAGGCCTCGGAGCATATCTCAAAGATCATTGTTCATCCAGATGATCCCCAAAAAATCTACGTAGCTGTGCAAGGACCACTTTGGAAAAAGGGTGGGGAACGCGGATTTTACCTGTCCGAAGACGGAGGGGCCACTTGGAACAAGACTTTGGGGGATGATGAATGGACCGGGGTAACCGACATGGTTATGGATACTTCCAATCCCAGTGTCATATATGCGGCAACCTGGGATAGACATCGCACCGTGGCTGCCTATATGGGTGGTGGTCCAGGATCGGGATTACACAAAACCACTGACGGCGGGAGGACATGGGCAAAACTTGGCAACGGTATCCCAACATCCAATCTAGGAAAGATAGGGTTGGCCATTTCCCCATTTGACAACGAAACACTTTATGCGGCCATTGAATTGGATCGCACAAAAGGGGGAATTTATAGGTCCACCAATGGAGGGGCCTCATGGAACAAACAGTCCAATACCGTTTCTGGAGGTACGGGTCCCCATTACTACCAAGAGTTGTACGCTTCGCCCCATCAAAAGGGAAGGCTTTACCTTATGAACAACTACGTACAGGTTTCTGAGGACCATGGCAAGACTTTCTACACCATGAACGAAAAGAACAAGCATGTGGATAGCCATGCCATGGCCTTTACATCGGACGACCCCAACTATGTGTTATTTGGCACCGACGGGGGGCTGTATGAATCCCATGACCTGACCAAAACATGGCGTTATTTCCCCAATCTACCTGTAATCCAATATTATAAAGTGGCCGTGGATGACTCGGACCCCTTTTATAACGTTTATGGAGGGACCCAAGACAATGGTTCCCATGGCGGTCCGTCCAGAACTACCCGTGCAGATGGAATCCTGAACCAAGACTGGTGGATTACCCTCGGGGCCGATGGCCACCAGTCGGCTACGGAACCTGGAAATCCAGATATTACCTATGGTGAATTTCAACAAGGTTGGTTGTGGAGAATAGACCAGACCACTGGGGAAATCGTGTTCATTCAACCCCAGCCCGCAGCGGGCGATCCCCATGAACGTTTCAATTGGGATGCCCCTATTTTAGTGAGCCCGCATCAACCTACGCGACTTTATTTTGCGTCCTACCGGGTTTGGAAGTCTGAAAATAGGGGGGATGACTGGACGGCAATTTCACCGGACCTCACGCGCAATGAAGAGCGGATTGAACTTCCCATACTGGGAAGGCAGCAAAGCTGGGACAATGCGTGGGATGTAGGGGCCATGAGTGAGTACAACACCATTACCTCATTGGCGGAATCCCCCGTCCAGGAAGGATTGCTGTATGCCGGGACGGATGACGGCATGCTTCAGGTTTCCGAAGATGGGGGGAACAATTGGCGTAAAATCATGTTGGGCACCATCAAAGGGGTGCCTGATAGGGCTTTTGTCAATGACGTGCGAGCCGACTTGCACGATGCCAATACGGTCTATTTGGTTTTGGACAATCATAAGGAGGGGGATTTAAAACCCTACCTTTTAACGAGTACCGACAAAGGACAGTCATGGACCTTTATGAATGGAAACCTGCCCAAACGATTATTGACATGGAGGGTAGTGCAGGACCATATGGACAAAAACCTATTGTTCGTTGCGACCGAGTTTGGAATATATTTTACCAAAAATGCCGGAAACACATGGACCCAGTTGAAAGGGGGATTGCCTACCATTTCGTTTAGGGACATTACCATACAACGTAGGGAAGATGACTTGGTAGCGGCATCTTTTGGTCGTGGGTTCTTTGTTTTGGATGATATTGGCCCCCTTAGGGATTATGACTCCTCTAAATCCACCGAAGTCCAATTGTTTGATTCACGGACCGCTTATTGGTATATCCCAAAGGATGCAATTTATGGGCAAGGCGACAATACCTACAAAGCTAAAAATCCGGGCTTTGGAGCTGAATTGACCTATTATCTGCCGGAAAAATTGAACACTTTAAAGGATGATAGGGTAAAGAAGGAAAAGGAATTGAACAAGAACAAAGCTTCCGTTCCATTTCCTGGATGGGAGGCTTTGGCCGAGGAGAAAAATCAAGACAAGCCCGGATACCTCTTCCTGATCAAAGATAGCAATGGAGCAGTGGTCAACACCGTCGAGGGAACGAATATAAAAGGATTTAATAGAGTGAATTGGGACCTGACCCACGCCAGTAGAAGTGGTATTCCCTTAAAAGCTCCAAAACCGGACGACGATGACGATTTTTTTGGTTCTCCCTACATGGCCACACCTGGAACGTATACCGCAGAATTGCATCGAAGGGAAAATGGCATGCTCACCAAAGTGGCCGGACCTGTTTCCATAGAAGTGAAACGCCTAAAGGAGGGGGCATTGCCAGCCAAACCAACACAAGAAATTGAAGCATTCCGGCAGTCGTTCCAGAACTTCCAACAAGACTTGATGGCCACCAATATGGCCTTGAAAGAGGGTAAGCAACTGGTTGATGCAATGAAAAGGGCCTACAGCCAAGTAAAAACCCCCAGTAACGATCTATTGATGAAAATCAACGCTGCGCGTAAGTCTTTACTTTCTATAGATGAGACCATGAACGGTAACGCGGCGAAGAATGAAATAGGCGAGCGGAATCCGCCAACGCCGGGTGATGGCTCTTTTGTTGGCTTTGTTGCTTTGATCAACACCTATGGGCCCACCGGTAACCACTTAAAGGCCTTTAATAGGGCAAAGCGGCAATTGCAGGGGGTCAAGGCGGATTTGGCAAAAGCGGTTGAATCAACCTTACCCGCTTTGGAAGCTGAACTTAGGGCAGCAGGAGCTCCATGGATAGAAGGGCAAGGGCTTATCAAGAATTAGGGTTTAAATCGGTAGGGAGTTCAAAGACTTCCAAATTAAAGTAAGGCACGGCTGCGAGTATGTGGTCAAAGATATCGGCCATAATATACTCGTAGTTTTGCCATCTTTTATCGCCACTAAATGCATAAATCTCCAAAGGAATTCCTTGGGTAGTGGGTTCCAGCTGCCTCGTCATCAATATCATTTCGTCATTGATGGCGGAATGGGATTCCAGATAGGATTCGATGTATTTTCTAAAAACGCCTAAATTGGTCATGTTTCGACCGTTGATCATAACCGATTTATCCACCCCTTTTTCCTCGTTGGATGCATTGATTTTGGCCTGTCTATCCTGCAGATAATCCGTTATCAAGGCAATCCTTTTTAGGGATTCTATGGATTCCAGGGTGAGGAACTTTATACTGGCCTGTTTGATGATTACCGATCTTTTGATTCGTCGGCCTCCAGAGGATTGCATTCCCCGCCAGTTTTTAAAACTATCGGAAATCAAGGCATAAGTGGGAATGGTCGTAATCGTTTTATCAAAGTTTTGAACTTTCACCGTTGCCAAATTAATCTCGATGACATCGCCATCAGCACCATACTTTTCAAAGGTTATCCAATCCCCAATACGCACCATATCATTGATACTTACTTGAATACTGGCAACAAAACCTAGAATAGTATCCCTAAAAATCAAAAGGAGTACTGCCGAAACGGCCCCAAGTCCCGTTAGAAACTTCCAAATATCGGTATCGGTAATAATAGCGAGAATGCTAAAAACTCCTGTTGCCCAAGCAAATATCATAAATACCTGTATGTAGCTGTCTATGGGCTTGTCTTTGAATCTAGGCAGTGTTTTTAGATAATCCCTTACGGTTTGCAATAAGCTTCTTGCTATTCTAAGTGCCAACAGCACACCCAAAATGTTAAGTGCCTTAAAAGCGATGTTTTCAGCATAGGGGAAGCCATAAAAAACAAATGGCGCCAATTCAAGGGCCAGAATCAAGGGAAAAATATGGGCTAAAAACCGCGGTAGTCGATTCGTAACCGCAAAATTGTCAAAATTGGTCTTTGTACGCTTGGCTATGCTGGCCGAAACCCTACGCAGCATTTTCCAAAGGATGAAGTCAACCAAAAAAACCAGCATGATGGATACCACAAATAGGATGAATAAATTGACATAAACGGCCCATTGTTCGGATACCCCCTTTTCCAGCAGGATATCGTGCAAAAAATACCACCAGTTTTGTTCTTTCATAGGCGAAATGTAAAATGCAAAACTACATAATTGTGACAAGCGGTAGAATTTTGTAATTTAAAAGGGAAAGGTCAAGGAATAGTGCGTTTAACAGTGATTTTGGCGGTCATTCTAACTAATACTTGGGGAAAAAATATATACTCAGGAGCCTGATTATGTAGAAATGCGCAAAACTATGGTAAAACAGCAGTTGGAAGGACGGGACATTTATGATGCCAGGGTACTTAATGCCATGTTGCAAGTACCACGACATGCCTTTGTTCCCAAGAACAAAAGAATATATGCCTATTCCGATTTCCCGCTTTCCATTGGCCATAAACAAACCATCTCCCAACCCTATATGGTGGCCTACATGACCCAGTCCCTGCGTCTTGGTAGAAAAGATAAGGTGTTGGAAATTGGTACCGGTTCAGGGTATCAGGCCGCTATTCTGGGAAAGCTCGTTGATACTGTCCACACCATTGAAATAATAGCTCCCCTTGGAGAGCAAGCAAAGAAGGTCTTACGCCAACTTAATTATACGAACATTGAGGTGAAGATAGGCGATGGATATCATGGTTGGAAAGCACATGCACCCTATGATGCCATTATGGTGACCGCAGGAGCAGAAAAAATTCCAGAGCCCCTTTTGGAACAGTTAAAAGATGGCGGCAGATTGATTATTCCTTTAGGGCCACACGGTGGGATAAGGGATTTGGTATTGATACGAAAGAAGAAAGGAAAAATAACCACCAAAACCCTGATGCAAGTTCGATTTGTTCCTTTTACACGCAAGTGATACGGTCTATTTCTCTAGCTCAGATAACAAGGTCTCGTAGTCCCTTATCCAAGTATACAGATGACCTCCTAAGTTGACAATAGGCTGTTTTAGGGAATCCAGGGGTTGGCCTAAAGTAGCCGAAAGTGCCTCTCTGATTTTTGCTTTTTCGTTGAGATCAATGTGACGAAAAATATAGAGGTTGTCGTTTAGTCTTTGAACAATGGAGTCACAAGATGCACAGTTCGGCATGGTGTAGACGGTAATGTGCTTTTTAGGTTGTATTGGTTTTGGAGCAACCTTAATGGGGGTATACTCCTTTTTTAGTGCCCGCTTGGAAAGGCTATCATTTTTAATAAGGGTATAGGTGTATTGGGGTGCTTTATCCCTGTATAGGATTATTGTTTTCAAGTGCACTTTTGAGGTTGCCGGAACCCTTGTCAATCTTGGCTTTGCAGCATTTTGCCTAAAATTACTGCCCTTTACTTTAAAAAGAACATCATAGGGTTTTTCATCTTCGTTGAGTGCATAAAACGCCAATCGATTCCCCTTTCGTTCTTCTTTTACCATGACTAGGGATTCCTGCGCAAAGACGGTGCTGGTTGTGGCCAAAAGAAAAACAAGAAATCCTTTCATGGGCATCAATATAATGAACACAAATTTTGAAAAAAAAGGGATAGTTGATTAATTCGGTGTAATATTGAATTTTTAGGTCGAATATGTCCCCTGATGAAAGGAAATAAGAACACCACACTCATTATCCTCGCTTTCTTTGCCATTTATGTCATATGGGGTTCCACCTATTTATTCAATAAAATAGCGGTTGAGGAAATACCCCCATTCTTTTTGGCCGGGATTCGATTTGTAACCGCCGGGATACTCATTTTTGGAATTGCTGCCCTTACCGGAAAGTCCATTAAAATTTCAAAAAAGCAGTTTTTGAATTCGGTCTTTCTTGGATTTTTGTTTTTGAGTTTTGGAAATGGGACAGTGGTATGGGCACTCAAATACGTGGACAGCAACTTTGCAGCTTTGGAAATATCGGCCCAACCTTTGGTCATTTTATTGATGATGTGGATACTTCAGGGGAAAAAGATCCAACCCATGTCAATACTAGGGGTGTTTTTAGGAATGCTCGGCATCTATTTATTGGTTAGTCAAAAGAACATTCTTGAACAGGAGAATGCCATTTTGGGCATGCTGATGATTTTTTCCGCGATGCTTTCCTGGGCCTACGGCAGTCTTTTTGTTGCCAAAGCGGATTTGCCCAAAAACTATTTTGTCAACACGGGATATCAAATGCTTACGGGAGGTGTCTTACTTTTTATGTTGAGCTTTCTCTTTCAGGAATCGTGGTCCTTGCCAAGTTCATGGTCCGCAGAAGTGCAATGGTCCATGGTTCTTTTGGTACTCTTTGGGAGCATTGTGGCGTTCACCTCGTTTAACTTTCTATTAAAAGTGGTCTCTCCTGAAAAAGTAGCGACCAATACCTATGTCAATCCCATAGTGGCCATGTTTCTGGGATGGTATTTTTTGGAGGAACAGATTACGTTGCAGTCCATTGTGGCGGCCATTGTTCTTTTGACAGGGGTGTATTTTATCAATACCAAAAAGACCCTTAAACTTTTAAACCGATTTAAAAAATGAACCCTTGCCTTAAATATGCCGCACTGAGTTTTGTGATCGCGGTCTTGACGGCCTGCGCCGATAATGCCGAATCCCTTTTCAATGGGAAGGATATTGGGGGATGGGTAATGGATGTCCCCCAAATGGACAGTATCCCCAATGCACCAAAACCTTTTGTGGTACGGGAGGGAATGTTGGCCTCTTTAGGAGTCCCCAGGGGGCATTTGGTCACGGAAAAGGAATATTCCAATTATCGCTTGGAAGTGGAATATCGTTTTCCTAACCAACCTGGCAATTGCGGTATACTGGTGCATGCATCAACCCCAAGGGCCTTATATCAGATGTTCCCAAAATCCATAGAGGTGCAAATGCAACATCAAGACGCAGGCGATTTTTGGGTAATCGTTGAGGATATTGAAGTAACCCATATGGTAAAAAGACGTGGCCCAAAAGCGCAATGGGGTATCACCGAAGGAACCAATCGACGAATCGTCAACCTTACGGACGATTCTGAAAACCCCTTGGGGGAATGGAATTTCATGAACATTGAATGTCTTGAGGACCAAATCAAGGTATGGGTCAATGGAGATTTGGTGAATCATGGATTTAATGCAACGGTCCATAAGGGAAAGATTGCCCTACAGGCAGAAGGAGCGGAGGTGGAATTCCGAAAGTTGGTGCTGACACCAATTACCCAATTAACGGAATAGGAAACCCTTACCACATGGATGGTACAATTCACTACACAAAGTGTACAATCCATTACATTTCATTTTTTTCATTGTGGCTACCAGATGATATTTGTGCCATCATCAATCAAAAAACGAACAATCAACCAAAAATCGTCCGTTTTCATCAAGGGCGGGCGATTTCTAAAAACGAACAATCATGACACATCTATCAAAAATTATTGTTTCCATCTTGGTTAAGGTACTTCTGGTCCTTGCATTCCTTTATCCCTCCTTTTCTGAGGCGCAGCGCAGAAGTACTTCGGTTAATGTAAACAGTAACGGTAAGACCACCATTTCCATAAAAAATGGTTTTGGCAACAACTTTGCCATCGAGTATAAAGGAGAGATAGAACTTTCCGATGACGACTCCGATGTGGTATCCATATCCCGTGGGGGCTATATGGAAATTAAAAAGACGGCTTTTGGCAGTCGAAGGAGAATCTTTATGGAACCTGATGGTTCTGGAGGGCTCGTTAAAAAGTATTATGTTGGTGGTTCCCAAAAAAGTTTCGATTCCGAAGGAAAAAAATGGCTTTCGGAAATCTTATTGGAAGTGGTGCGGACCACCACACTGGGTGCTGAAAAGCGCGTGGACAGGATGTACCGAAAAGGGGGCTATTATCCGGTATTGAAGGAAGTGGATGAGATTACCAGTGATCACGTAAAGTCCCGCTATTTAAGGCTCCTTTTGGATAAAAGGCTGGATGAAAAAGGCTTGATAGGAACCTTGAAAAGGGTAGGGAACATCGATTCCGATCATCATAAAGCTGAGATTCTGAAGCACAATGCCAAAGCTTTCCTGACGTCAGACGCAGTAACTTCGGCCTACATACAAACCACCGGTAGAATCAATTCGGACCACCATAAAGCCGAGGTGCTGAAACGGGCTATAGAAAGCAGGGAGATTTCGGACAATCAAATGAAGGCTTTGTTTGGGATCGCGGAAAACATTAATTCAGACCACCATAAAGCAACGGTACTTACGAAAGTCTTGAACAGTCGCCCCTTAAACGCGGAAAACACCAAGCTGCTGATATCTACCGCCAAGTCCATCAACTCCGATCACCATAGGGCTACCGTACTTAGAAAGGCACTTGCATCCAGTGATTTGACCTCCGCATCCTACCTCAATTTATTATCCTCTGTGGAAAGTATGAACTCCGACCACCATATTGCCAGTGTGCTAAGCGAGGTATTGCGGGGGAAATTGAATGAGGAAGAACTATCTTTTTTGTTATTACAGGTAAAAAACAACATGTCTTCAGATATGCACCAGGCCAGCTTGCTAAAAAAGACCGCGCAAAGTCAAAACATGAAAAGTTCCCTGGAACCCTTTCTGTCCACCTTGTCACGGGTCAATTCCGATCATCATAAAGCCTCAGTATTCAAGCAACTATCTAGAGATTCGTACTCGGATAAGCAATTGGTACAAATACTAAAGGCCACCAATAGCATCAATTCCGATCATCACCAAGCGGACATCCTACTTGCTTTTGCTCCCGAGGTCTCTGGAGCGTCTGACGAGGTAAGGGATGCCTATTTCGATGCCAGTGAAAACATTAATTCCGATTCCCATGTCGGGCGGGTTTTAAGGGCCATTCGTTAAAGATCATCTTTTAGACATTTCCATTCCCACATTTTAGGCAAAACAAGAAATGCCTAAATTGGGGGAATGGAC
>JBCDBE010000111.1:0-10845 GCA_039184365.1 Bacteroidota bacterium
AGCTTTGGGAGAAGAGTACGATTCCCAAGGCGGAGTTTTACGCACCCATACCTGTTTTGGTGCTGAGCGTGAAAAAAGATTGATTTTGAAACCTTTTTAAAAATTGTTTCCTTTGCGAATTGTTTGGGGGATTAGCTCAGTTGGCTAGAGCGCTTGCCTGGCAGGCAAGAGGCCACCGGTTCGAATCCGGTATTCTCCACTAAGGCACCGGAAAAGCGGTGCTTTTTTTATTATTTGACTATGGATTTGGAAGGAAAAGTTGCCTATATCACTGGTGGTAGCAAGGGAATAGGCTTGGGAGTGGCTAAAAGTCTACTCGAACATGGAATGAAAGTTGCCATAAGTGGAAGGAACAAGGCCTCTTTGGATGAAGCTATGGAATTCTTAGGCCATGGAGATGACTTGATGCTGTTGGTTTCTGACGTCACTAGGTATAGCGATGAAGTGGAAGTGGCTAAGGCCATTGCATCAAGATGGGGGCAACTGGATGTGGTGTTGGCCAATGCGGGCGTTGGGCACTTCGCTCCCATAGATACCATGGCTTTGGAAGATTGGAATAAGATGATGGACACCAATTTGACGGGTGCTTTCCATACCTTAAAGGCTACTGTTGAACTTTTGAAAGATTCCAAGGGCTACTACATGACCTTGGCCAGTTTGGCGGGAACCAATTTTTTTGCCCAAGGAGCTGGATATAATGCCACCAAGTTCGGGGTTGTTGGTTTTACCCAAGCCGCTATGTTGGATTTGAGGAAGTACAATATTAAGGTAACGACCATCATGCCGGGTTCTGTGGCAACGTATTTCAATGGGAATACCCCATCCGAAAAAGATGCGTGGAAAATTCAGCCGGAAGATATTGGAAAATTGGTGGTCGATTTGCTGACCATGCACCCCCGTACATTGCCAAGTAAAGTTGAGGTAAGGCCTTCCCGTCCAGATTTGAAATGAGGCTTACTGCTTCTCAACGAAAGGTATGTTGGGGTTTAAGATTTCAAGAATTAATCCTATCAAGTGATTTTCAAAATCAATTAATAGTTTCCGGTCCATACTATGATTTTTTGGCCCTCTAGTGCCGCTTTTTTGAGCAAAAAGCAAAACTCCTGAACTTATTTTTTTGATGGGAACTATACCAGCTAAAAGGTCACTGGAACCACGTTCTTTATGGACCATAAAAGCATAACATAGCAATTGAAATGCCTTGGCACGTCGTTCGTTGGTTAGGCACTCTTCCAAATGCATAAGTTCAACTTCTGGAAGTGAAGTATTGCCCGTTTTGTAATCGAGAATCTGTAAGCTCCCGTTAAACTGCTCCAATCGGTCCAATTTACCCTTTAAGAAAATCGGATGGGGGTGGTTTGGAATTGAAATTTGCGCCTTTAAATCTTCTTCCAGTGAAAGCACGGTTATTTCATTGGACATGGTGCGCGAAATGTCAAAATCAATAAATGATAAAAGATATTTCTGTATCACATGAAAGGCAATTAAATTTTGTCCACTTTCCACGTCCCTAGGTAGGAAGTACTTTTCAAAATTCATTTTGGTTATAAAGCCCACCCTTTTTTTCAAAGGTTCTAGATTGTCCGGGCTGAGTGTTTGCCCCATCAATGGCAAATACAGTTCCTCTAAACTGTCATGAACAATAGTGCCAAAAGTGTGGTGAGCAATGCTTTCCTCAACGTCATCGACTTCTTTAAGCCCAAGGATATTGCTTTTATAAAAAGCATAGGGGTTCTTAATGTAATTGGTCAATGAGGTTGGGGAAAAGCCTTTGCCGGATAGTTTTTGCAATTGCCGTATTAATTCCGGTGTTTTGATTATTTCCTTGGGTTGTGCAACGGACATCTTAATTTCTGGAGCCGCAATAGTATGGATGACGTTTCCCGTGATGGCTGAATCGGTTACCAATTGGGAAATAAATCGACTTTTCTCGTTGCCCAAGAGCACATCTGGTTCCGTGTTGTAGATAATGTGAACTTTTTTTGCGCGTTGTATTAGTCGGTAAAAATGATAGGCATATATGGCATCCTTTTCCTTATAGGTAGGCAGTCCGAATTCTTTTTTAATATCATAGGGGATAAATGAATTCTGGGTTTTGCCTGCGGGAAGAATACCTTCATTAACAGAAGTAAGGATGACGGTTTCAAAGTCTAAATTCCGGCTTTCCAAAACCCCCATTATTTGAAGACCACCAAGGGGCTCTCCTTTAAAATCAATTTTTTCTAGTGAAACCAATTCATTAAACAGAAATTTCAGGGTTTTTAATGAATTCAAAAATGGTTGGGAATCAAGGATGGAATCCAACTGGTTAAACAGTTGAAAGAATCCATAAAGCTCATAAAAACCTTGTGGAGGGCTTGCTTGGGATATGTTTTTTAATTCTTGTACCAAGTGAAGGCAGACTTTAACACAAGCTTTTGCGGAAAGATGATCCGCACCAAAGATGTCCTTTAACAAATTGGATTTTGAAAATGAACTTTTTTCCAAGAGCTTGTAGTTAACGAACCGGATGTTTTTTTCTTTGATATGGGTATTTAGTTTCGTTGCAATATTTTCTCCCGATGTTTGGAACAATAGGATACAATAGGGATTGGAAAATACCCTTATAACATCCTTATAAAACCAGCCGTTTTTGGATTTCTTAATATGTAGGTCAAAGAGCGAACTAAAAAAGTCGAATAGTGTGGTTTTCCTCAGGGGTAACCCCATAGTTATATTGACTTTTTTAACCTCATCTGGAAGTGAGTTTAAAATAGGGCGCAGCAAGGTTTCATCGGATAAGACCAGCGCAATGTTTTGCCCATTCTTTTGGTTAATGAGATTTTTTAAAATAGTTCCAGCAAATTTTGCCTGGGATATGGATTTGGGAACACCGGTAATCGCAATTGTTTTCTCTTTTACATATGAAGACCCTATACTTGATACAACTTTGGCCTGAGGCCATTTTTTTAAATGATCGCGAATAAAGAAACCGGCCTCATGAATATTATCTTTAAGAAAGTACGGATCAATATCCCACCAAACTGTTGATTTTCCATGTTCCATAAAGGTCTGGAAAATATGTTCTTCGGCCTTATTCAGGGCATTGAATCCAACAAGATAAAACTTCTTGGAAGTACTATGTTTTAAAAAATGTTCCACTTTTGATACGGCCTCCCTGTATAAAAGTCCTTGATAACCAATTCCCTTTGACAATAAATCTGATCTAAATGAAGTATACACGGTATTTAGTTTTCCCCAAAATTTTATCGTGTTTGAGATTAGAGGTGTTGCCCTTTTGTCAGTCCCCCAATTTTTTATTCGCTGATTTGCGGTTAAATAGTCGAATAAAGCCGTCGCATCAATCAAATTTCTATCGATTTCATTAAAATCGGAGAGTAGGGTATTCCCCCATAAAATAAATGAATCAAAGGATTCTGCTTCATTTTCTGAATGGGGACGAAATGCGTCATAAAGTCCCAACAACAGATTGAGGTTAGGAGCGGTCTCCAGTCCTGAAATTTCGATGATCAGTTCCTCAATACTATAGATTTTTGGACTAAAAATCGGCCTATCTATAAATGAGGTGAGATATTGCTTCAAGAAGATACCTGCTCTTTTACTGGGAAGGACAAATACGGCATCATCAAAGTCTTTATGCGCTTTGTGAATTTGTTCAATTACCTGCTCCAGAAAACTCTTCATAACAAAAAAACCCCTGACAAATTCGTCAGGGGCTTTTCAAATATAGATTTACTTCTTAAACTTACTTGATAAGGTTGATTTCAACCCTTCTGTTTTGTGTTCTGCCCGCTCGTGTATTATTGGTAGCAATAGGCTTGTCCTCACCGTATCCAATGGCAGTCAGTCTATCGGCACCAATTCCCTTGTCAATTAGGAAGTCCCTAACTGAATTAGCTCGCTTCTCGGAAAGGCTCTGGTTCAATTTCGCGCTACCTACACTATCTGTGTGACCTTCAACCGTAAACTTAGCCGTTGGATATTCATTAAGAATTTGAATAATATCCACCATTACGGATGTAGATTCCGCCTTGATGCTGGATTTTCCAGTGTCAAACAAGATAGTTCTGGCATAATCGTTCAATTGCTTTTGAACTTCTTCGGTTACTTCTGGACAACCATTATTAGCTACAGTACCAGCAACGTCTGGACATTGATCATCTTTATCAAGTACACTGTCACCATCGGAATCTGGCCAAGGACAGCCGTTATTTTCAGCTGGACCAGCTTCATTTGGACATTGATCTTGACCGTCAGCGATACCATCGCCGTCAGCATCCGGACATCCAGCCAAAGCTGCAAGTCCTGCTTCGTTTGGACATGCATCGTCTTTGTCAGCGATACCATCTCCATCCGCGTCAGGGCAACCATTCATTTCCTTGGAACCTGCCTCATTTGGACAACTATCTTTACCATCTTCTATACCATCACCGTCGGAATCAGGGCAACCATTGAAAGCTTCCAAACCAGCTACTTCTGGACAAGCATCATCCTTATCATAAATTCCGTCACCATCGGTATCCGTTCCTCCAAACTTGATATTGATACCTGCTAAATGTTGAAAATGGGTGACACCGTAATCTTCAAAAGCATGCTTGTATTGTGTTTGTAATACTACACCTACATTATCACTAAACCAATAATTTAATCCAATACCCCCGTTTACGGTACCAGATCCTATTTCATCGACCCAGGTATAACCCCCACCAACTTCAACAAACGGGTCTACTTTTGTATTTTTTAAGACATTGTACTTAATTGTGCCATCAATCGCATAATGAGAAACTTCGTCAATTTCAACGTCCCCTAAATTTTCAATTCTATTTAAAGAACCTCTTGCCCCAATGGAAAAACCATCACCAACATATTTGGAAAGAGCAATATAGGAAACCGAAGGAATAATGTTCCAGTGGTCGTTGGCATTGAAATATTCACTGAACAAAGAGCCAGTTTCGTAGGCGGGTAAATTTGTGCTCGTGGAATTGTCATTTGTAGGATAAACGTCGATCGCGTTTACACCAAAGCTCACCTGCCAAGGATTATTTTCGTCTTGCGCTTGTAGGTTGTTAAAGCCCAATACAAGTAAGGCAACAACAAAAAATTTGCTTAGATGTTTCATGTTCAAAATTTTAAGTTTAAGTGTTTATCAGCTGCAAATGTAAGTTGTTAAGAACTATTAACAAAATCAATTTCTCATTTTTTTTAGTGCATTACATGGATGAAAATATACCGTTAAACGATTTTTAAAGCTTCGCCAACTTTAATAAAAGCGCTAATCGCCTTGTCCAAATGTTCCTTGGTATGGGCCGCAGATAATTGAACCCTTATCCTAGCTTTTTCCTTGGGAACAACGGGGTAGAAAAATCCGATTACATAGATGCCTTCATCCAATAACATATCGGCCATTTGCTGGGATAGTTTTGCGTTGTACAGCATAACGGGGACTATGGCCGAATCACCGTCAACAATGTCAAAACCAGCTTCTTTCATACCTTCCCTGAAGTAACGCGTATTCCACTGTAGCTTGTCCCTAAGGGAGGTGTCGTTTTTGAGCATGTCAAATACCTTTATTGATGCTCCCACTATGGCAGGGGCCAGGGAGTTGGAAAACAGATAGGGTCTTGAGCGCTGCCGAAGGATTTCGACAATTTCTTTTTTACCAGTGGTATACCCCCCCATTGCTCCCCCTAGGGCTTTTCCCAATGTGCCGGTTACAATGTCAATTCTTCCCAGAACCTTCTTTTCCTCTGGTGTTCCCCGTCCCGTAGCACCAATAAAACCAGCGGCATGGCATTCATCTACCATGACCAAAGCGTCATATTTTTCTGCCAAATCACAAATTTTGTCCAATGGGGCCAACAATCCGTCCATGGAAAACACACCGTCCGTTACAATGATCTTAAACCTTGCTCCTTCCTTGTTCGCTTCCAAAAGCTGTAGCTCCAAATCGGCCATGTCGTTATTGGCATATCTGTAGCGCATGGCCTTGCAAAGACGGACCCCGTCAATAATGGAAGCATGGTTTAGGGAATCGGATATAATGGCATCTTCCTTGGTCAATATAGGCTCGAAGACACCACCATTGGCATCAAAGGCCGCAGCGTAGAGAATGGTATCTTCCGTGCCATAAAAATCTGCAATTTTCTGCTCCAGATCTTTATGGATATCCTGTGTGCCACAAATGAACCTGACCGACGACATTCCAAAACCATGGGTATCCAAGGTATCTTTTGCTGCTTGGATGACCTCTGGGTGGGAGGATAATCCCAAATAATTGTTGGCGCAAAAATTAATGACCTCTTCACCTGTGGAAATCTTTATCATCGCATTTTGTGGTGAGGTAATAATGCGTTCGCTTTTATAAAGGCCAGCCTCTTCGATGGCTTTCAATTCCTGTTGTAAGTGTTCTTTAATTTCTCCGTACATGACTTAAATAAAAACAGGTTCAATTTCATCTCCAATGTAAACCAAAATTTGATGAGTAACAACAAAACCCAGTTCTTCAAGAAGGGAAGTATAGATTTTTAGTTGTTGGGTGTGTTCCGGTCGATGATCGCCGGTCTTGTAATCGATTATGGTCACTTCGTCGTTGTGGAACACCAATCGGTCCGGTCGAAATAAAGTACCTTGGGAATCTATAATTTCAACCTCGTTCCTAACATGGCTTTGCTCACTGTAATATGAGGATAGCTTGGGATGATTTACAATGGAATGTATCATGCTTCGAATCGTTTCAATGGCTTCTAAAGAAATATCACCTCGCTTTGCCGCATTATGCAACGTTCTTTCAACGTCTAGATGGGAGTTTATTCTGGCTAATATTTCATGAACGGTATTCCCCCATTTCAAGGATTGATGGCTTTCTTCTGGCCAGAGGCCATTTGATGCCATGGCTAATTTTGTGGCGTTGTTGGGTTTGGTATATATATAAGGTATATTATGGATAGGGCTATCCTCCGATTTTTCATTGGTATTTTCTGGAAAATTGCCAAATGTGAAGCAAGAAATGCCCGTATTCCATAACCCTTTTTCGAGCAAAAAGTTTTTAAACAGCCTACCATATGCTTCTCCTCGGGATTCTTGCGTGACCACAAAGAGACCTTGAATGGCCCTGGTCATGGCAACGTATAGTATATTGATATCGTCCAATTCGGAAAGATTGTTCTCCTTGGCATATATTTCGTTGGAAGTTGCGGAATGGTATTTAAGTTCTGCGGAAGCATTGACCAAAACCCTATTAAAGTCAAGACCTAATTCTTCCGATAAAGGCACCCATAATTTTTTTTCACCCATTCTTGATTTTAGGATTCCATTAGCGAAGGGGAAAATGACAAATGGGAATTCCAATCCTTTGGATTTGTGAACGGTCATTACTTGTATGGCATCTTGCTGCAGCGGTGCTGAGATGGCAAGGACTTCTTTTTTTAAATCCCAATAGCTCAAAAATTCATAGATTCCAACTCCAGATTTTTCTCCTCTCTCTTGGGCTACATCCAAAAAATGAAGCACATGCGCACCACATTTATCCCTAAGATGGAATGTTAAAATAGCCTGTTCCAAAACATCCAGTAGTGGTAGGGTTACCTCCTGATTGACATCATAGCCGTATTGTAATTTTAAGAACGCGGATAGGTCTCCAAGTTGCTGTACTATTAGGTCATGCCTGTTGTTCCGTTCTTTGAACAAATACTCAAGCACCTCAAATTGGAAAATGTTTTCGGAAGTATTGTCCAAAAACCGCAATAGGGAAACCAAAAATTGTACCTCTGGATTGGTGGCCAACAATAAGGCCTCGGAAGAAATGATGGGAATGGAGTGTTCTACAAGATAATTGGCCAACAAGGCCGCTTCTTTATTTTTTCTTACGAGAATACAAATGTCTTCAAAGGAAAAGCCTTTATCCAAGATATGGTTAAGGGTCTCCAGGACCTTCTTACAATAGAAGGGTTCAATTTCTTTGACATCTTCGGGAGCAAAAGTGATTTCCACATAACCTCCCTTTCTATTATTGGTCCGCTGTTGGCATTGTTCTAAATATAGGTTTCGGTATTTGGGGTCTTTTAGGTAATTGGCAGTATGGGTAAAAAAATCGTTATTAAAGTTGATGACGGTATCAAAACTACGCCAGTTGGTGGTTAGCGTATTAATTTTAGGTCGGACCGTAAATGGATGAAGTGATTTGTCATTGAAGCCTAAAAACTGTTTTGGGTCACCGCCGCGCCATCGATAAATGGATTGCTTGGCATCGCCCACCAAAAGCAATGTTCCCTTTTCCCCATTTAGGTTTTCGGTTTCCAATGCGTTTCCGATTAAGGGGACAAGATTTTCCCATTGCATTTTTGAGGTGTCTTGGAACTCATCTATAAAATAATGCCTGTACCGTTCTCCCAATCGCTCGTAAATGTAGGGAACGGGTTGATTGCCAATTTCTTTGGAAATAAGCTTGTTGAATTCCGAAATATGAAGACTTTCTTTTTCCTTTTGGATATTGGAAACCTCTTTTGAAATCTCATTGAGTACGGTCAACGGCAGAATATTGGTGTAAGCATTTTTGAAAAAGAGGTATTCATACACGCTATTTTTTATTTCCAAATAAATTTCCAGCAATTGAATGAAGAGTTGGGTGCCGTCCTTTTTCACCTTTTTTAGAAGTAGGGAACCGTTTATTAATCCTTCTTCTAGCTTATTGTCATATAGTTTCGCCGATATTTCACCAGCTACGATTTTTTTGAAATGATTGGGGAGTGTACCCCGATTGAAGTCAGCATCCTCGAAGTTATTGGTGTATATGGTATCCAAAGCGCGTTGTGCCAAATCTGAAACCCTTGAAAATAGGTTCTGCTGTTTTTTTAATAAAAATTCTTTAAGTGAGCCAAAATCTTGGATGGATTTATTTTTTAAATAATGTAAATGGTCGTAATGGTTCTCATTAAAGATTAATTTCCCAATATTTCTTAGGTCATAAAAGATATTCCAACTTTTATCAGCTTCAACTTTTTCCAGGGAGAAGTCGATCAATACTTTCTTTAGATGCGCTTCTTCATCCAAATTTTGCAGAAGTTTTCCAATAGCTTCTTCGAGGAGAATTTCACCATCCAGTTCAACCTCAAAATTTTGTGAGATTCTAAGGTCCTTTGCAAAAGTTTTGATTACCCTGTGGGTAAACCTATCTATGGTTGAAACCTCAAAAAAGTTATAATTATGCAACAATAACTTTAGGACCAAGGAAGATTTTCTCTCCAATTCCTCGGCAGAAAAACCAAGTTCAATCGCCAATTCACAAAACAAGGGGTTATTGGTCTTATCGGTATTTGGGTTTCCAAAATTGTGTAGACTGTCCAATATCCTATTTTTCATTTCGGCAACGGCCTTGTTGGTAAAAGTCAAGGCCAGTATTTGCCTAAACCTTTGGACCGTAGTAATCGCGAGAACAATTCTTAAATAGGATTTGGTCAATTGGTAGGTCTTACCAGAGCCCGCAGAGGCATTAAATATTTCAAATCCAGATGGCAAAAGATGTTTTTTTACAAGGTACATAATCTTACCATCTTGTTAACATTGTCAAGAAGGTATTTTGTTTAGGAAAACCTTACTTTTGATGAACATAACACGAACTTTAAAAACAAGATTATGGCTTTTGAACTACCTAATTTACCTTATGCATATGATGCATTGGAACCACATATTGATGCCAGGACCATGGAGATCCACCATACCAAGCACCACAATGGATACACCACAAAATTAAATGGTGCAATTCAGGGAACGGATTTAGAAGACAAATCCATTGAGGAAATCCTTACGGGTCTGGATATGGGTAATGGAGCTGTCAGAAACAATGGGGGCGGATTTTATAATCATTGCCTTTTTTGGGAAGTAATGTCCCCAAATGGAGGTGGTAGCCCTTCTGGAGAATTGGGCGATGCAATAGATAATGCTTTTGGTTCTTTTGAAGCTTTCAAAGACAAATTCAGTGCGGCTGCCGGAAGCCGTTTTGGCTCCGGATGGGCTTGGCTATGTGTCCACAAGGGGGGAGGGCTTGAGATTTGCTCCACTCCCAATCAAGATAATCCCTTGATGCCAGGAGTAGGCTGCGAAGGACATCCTATTTTAGGATTGGATGTATGGGAACACGCTTACTATTTGAACTATCAGAATAGAAGGCCAGATTATGTAGCTGCATTTTTTAGTGTGATCCATTGGGACAAGGTAGCTGAGGAATATGCCAGCAATAAATAGTTGGTAGAACAAAAGATAAGCAATAAGATAAAAAGTGTGGTTCAACCACACTTTTTTTATTTCCACACGTGCGATATACATAATAGAAAAGGGCGGGAAAGCTCCCACCCTTTTCGTCCCAAATCTTACCATAAACTTAACCTACTTATGCTATGGCAAAACTAAATTACTGGTATTGTGGGAAATAACAAAGAAAATTTAAGAATTTTTTGATGATTGGATTTTCCTTAAAAACGATTTTTTTAACATAATTCATTGGGATTCAAATACAAAGAAGGCGGAGGTTAGTCCGCCTTCTTTCCCCAAATCTTACCATGAACTTAACCTACTTATGCTATGGTTCTTCAAAAGTAGGTCAAGGGTCTCTCAGGGTTGACGCTTTTTAGATAAACGCCTCTTAATTTGGTTGAAATACCACTTGGGAAACAAAGGACTATAAAAGATTAAGAAAAGGAGTACATGGCCTGAAGCCATAGGTTATGGTCAAATAAAAAAGGTGGAGAAGTCTCCACCTTTTTTGCCCCAAATCTTACCATGAACTTAACCTACTTATGCTATGGCAATACTAAAGTAGGTTTGACATTTACCTGATTGCTAAAAACCCGA
>JBCDBE010000112.1:0-10649 GCA_039184365.1 Bacteroidota bacterium
AAAAAGTTTAAAATGAGAATTTTTGTAACCGGAATTTCCACAGAGGTGGGTAAAACCATTGCTTCGGCCATTATAACCGAAGCCCTTCAAGCTGATTATTGGAAACCTGTTCAAGCGGGGGATTTGGACTACTCGGATAGCCATAAGGTTGCGCAATTGATTTCCAATACCAAGACTAAAATTCATTCCAATAGCTATGCCCTCAATACCCCAATGAGTCCCCATGCCGCTGCGGACATCGATGGAATTCAAATTGATATAAATAAAATTGTGGAACCCAAAACCGAAAATCGTTTGGTTGTTGAAGGCGCTGGTGGCCTTTTGGTGCCTTTAAATGAAACCGACACCATTTTCGATATCATAAAATCCAATGATAAGGTAATCGTGGTTTCCCGCCATTATCTAGGCAGCATCAACCACTCCCTTTTGACCATAAATGCGCTTATGGAAAAAGGACTTGACGTTGGTGTCATTTTCAGTGGAGATGTGCATCCCACTACGGAAAGTATCATTTTGAAGAAGACCGGAGTAAAAATGTTGGGCAGAATTAATGAGGAAAATGGATTTGACAAGGCCACGATTTCAAAATATGCATCATCTTTCCAAGGCAATTTAGAAGACTTTTTAATGGATGGTTAGAAATCCAATTTCACATAGGAATATCAAGTTCTTTTATTATGCCAATGGAACCTTTCTAGAGGTTCTAAGAAGGCTGGGAAATAAAAAATCACGGGAAAAATGGGTAAGGATCATTGATTCCTTGGATAAGGATGTTCTGGAAAGACGGCTTTCGTACTACAATAAGTTACAGTCTTCTTTTGAAGTTTCGCAAGAGTCCATCCGTATAAAGGATTTGGAGTTCCCCCGAAAGAATAAGGCGTATTACTTTGATTTGCTCGAGTTCACCCGATATTTCCATGATGATTTAAAGTTGTCCTATGAATTTGGGGATGTTACGGCAATACCCTCAGTACCCACCTTGGTCAAAAGTAGACCTATTTCCGGTTCCAATAAGAATTCCATTTTGTTCAAATTCAATAAGATTAGGCACTATACCTTCACCAACGACAGGATGGCTTACCAGAAAAAGAAAGATATGCTCATTGGCCGCGCCAGTGTTAAGCAAGAGCACCGCCGCAAGTTTTTGCGAAAATACTTTGACCATCCTATGTGTGATTTGGGGCAAATCAACCTTGGTACGGATCACGACGAATGGTTAAAGGATAAAATTTCCATCAACGACCATCTAAAATATAAGTTCATCTGGTGTCAAGAAGGCAATGACGTGGCCAGCAACCTTAAATGGGTGATGAGCTCCAATTCCATTGCGGTAATGCCTAAACCAAAGTATGAAACCTGGTTTATGGAGGGCACTTTGCTTCCTAATATGCACTATATAGCATTAAAAGATGATTTCAGTGATTTGGAAGAGCAACTAAATTACTACTTAGAGCATGAGACCAAAGCCATGGAAATCATCAAAAATGCCAATGCACACGTACAAGGGTTTAGAAATCCAAAACTTGAAAATGCACTTTGTCTCCTGGTCTTGGACAAATATTTCACATTAAGTGGGCAATTAAAGCCTTTGTTTCCAAAATGGTATTGATTTCAGGTATTCTGAAGGTTTACCGCTATTTTTGCTTCCTAAATTTTAGGACTTGAGTTTAGTTAATCGTGATAAAAAGCACTTGTGGCATCCACTGACCCAGCATAAAACGGCGTCACCACCTTTAGGAATTGTAAGGGCGGAAGGGGCGCTGTTGTTTGATGAGGAGGGCAAGTCCTATATAGATGGTATCGCTTCTTGGTATACCTGTATTTTTGGGCACGGCAACAGAAAGATTATGGATGCCATGATCAAACAAATGAAGGAGTTGGATTTTACCATGTTCAGTGGTTTTACACATCGTCCCGCAGTAGAGCTCTCTGAAAAGTTACTGGAAATCCTTCCAGAAAACCAATCCAAAATTTTCTTCAATGACAACGGTTCCACGGCAGTGGAGGCTGCTATAAAAATGGCGTTGCAATACTATTATAACAAAGGGGAAAAAAGGGATACGTTGATTGCTTTTGAAGATGGATTCCATGGGGATACCTTTGGGGCCATGAGTGCTTCCGGACTTTCATCCTATAATGGTCCCTTTGAGGATTTTTTGTTGAAGGTGGAACGGATTCCGGTTCCAAATGGAGAAAACACTCCCGATGTTGTTTTGCAGCTACAGTATATTTTAAAGAACAATCGTTGCGCTGCCTTTGTCTTTGAACCTTTGGTGCAAGGAGCTGCAGGAATGAAGTTTCACTGCGCAGAAGGGCTGGATGCCTTGATCGGATGTTGTCAGCAAGAAGATGTTCTTTGTATTGCAGATGAAATAATGACTGGTTTTGGTAAGACGGGACGGTATTTTGCAAGCGATCATCTGACCCAAAAACCGGATATTTTTTGTTTGAGCAAAGCCCTGACCGCTGGAATGTTCCCCTTGAGCATCACCAGTGCCACGGAGACGGTTTTTAATGCTTTTTTGAGCAATCAAGTGACCAAGGGTTTTTTTCATGCCCATACCTATAGTGCGCACCCCATCGGTTGTGCAGCTGCCGTAGCTGCCATAGATTTGCTCACATCCAAAGAAATTGGTCAAAAGATTACTAGAATAGAAAGCTCCCATAAAACATTTAAAAATGGGATTGAGCAACATCCAAAAGTAAAGCAGGTAAGGACCATAGGGGTTATTTTGGCTTTGGATCTGGACGTAGAAATGGATAGGTATGGAAGCCTAAGGGACGAGCTCTATCAATTATTTCTTGATAGAGGCATCATCCTTAGACCTTTGGGAAACACCATTTATGTGCTTCCTCCCTATGTGATACAAGAACAAGAGCTATCTTCAATTTATAATGGCATGGAAGAAGTTCTGGAATTGATTTAGCATGTTGAAAGCCCCCATTTACGTTACCGCACTTTCCTCCACTTCTGCATTGGGCTCAGATTCCTCGGAAATTATTGGAGCCTATCAAAATTCAAATCACGCCTTGACCTATAAACAATTTGGAGCGGAAAAGGTATGGGTGGGAGCACTTCCAAGTACCGAAAAAGAGGCCATCCAACAAATCCGCCGCGCTAACCCCAAATATAGAAACCTTGATGAATCCGTCTTATTTGCTATTTATGTTTCGAGGAAGGTAATTGAACAAGCTGGTTGGTCCCACGGTGATGATTTTGGAGTCAATATCGGGTCTTCCCGCGGAGCAACACAATTTTTTGAAGCCTACCATGCGGAGTTTTTGGAGAAGGGAAAAACATCCACCTTGACCTCACCTACGACCACATTGGGCAATATTTCCTCTTGGGTGGCTCATGACTTGCAAGGTAGGGGTCCTGTTATTTCGCACTCCATTACTTGCTCTACCGCCTTGCACGCTATTCTAAATGGTATAGCTTGGATTCAAAGTGGACTAACGGATAAATTTTTAGTCGGTGGAAGTGAAGCACCTTTGACCCCGTTTACCATTGCCCAGATGCGAGCATTAAAAATATACTCAAAAGCTGGGGTAGCTGTTAGGGGTCAAAGCTATCCATGCCGGGCCCTTGATTTTGGGAAAAAAGAAAATACCATGGTATTGGGGGAAGGGGCGGCAATGGCCTGTCTAGAGAAAGGAAACCCTACAAAAGCACTGGTGAAAATTATAGGTATTGGTTATGCCACCGAGGTACTGGATCATAATGTATCCATATCTACAGAGGCAAAGTGTTTTCAATATTCCATGAAAATGGCATTGGGCGATATGGCCGCCGAGGAAATCGACGCTATTATTGTTCATGCCGCTGGAACAATTAAAGGGGATTTGGCAGAGGTAAGAGCTATAAAGAAGATATTCCGTAACAAAATCCCCTTTTTGACGACAAATAAATGGAAAGTAGGTCATACTTTTGGAGCCTCTGGAATGTTTAGTCTTGAAATGGCCAGCCTAATGCTCAATAACCAGAAGGCCTTACCCGTTCCATTTATTGAATATGAGACCCTTCCTAAGACCATTGATAAAGTATTGGTTAATGCCGTTGGTTTTGGAGGAAATGCGGTATCGATTTTACTTTCTAAATGACCTTTGATAAGACCTCCGTAATTTCATACAAAGTCTTATCTTAATTCTTTGTTACAACCCCTTTAAATTAGTTTAGCCATGGAAAATTGGTTTGAAGCCCTTACCCTTTTTGAAAAAATTTACTGGATCGTTGCCCTAGCTGGCTCGGCTGTCCTTTTAGTACTGATTGCAATGACCCTTATGGGTGGCGATGTTGAAGATTTGGGTGATGTTGATGCAGATATTGACGGCGATACCGGAATTGGATTTCAATTTCTTTCGTTCAAAAACTTGATGGGCTTTTTGACCATCTTTGGATGGTCAGGTTTAGCTTGCCTGGATAACGGTCTGTCAACCGGACCAACGATTGTCATTTCAGTCATTTGCGGCCTTTTGATGATGTTGGCCATGGCATCACTGTTCTATTACCTGTCAAAATTGCAGAGTAGTGGCACATTAAATTTAAAGAATGCCAAGGACCAAATCGGAGAGGTATATCTTACGGTCGGGGCCAACCGAAGTAAAATTGGCAAAGTAAGTGTAAATGTTCAGGGCACATTACGGGAACTACAGGCTTTAACCGATGAAGATAATGACTTGGTTCAAGGAAATGTAGTGAAAGTACATGATGTTACGGATACTGGAATTTTAATTGTAAATCTTTTAAATAAATAATCAACTATGATAACCTTTCCATTACAGTTGGGCGGAGGAGCCACTTTGTTGGCCATAGGTTTCGCCATACTTTTTTTCTTTATTATTATCATCTCCTTCATAAGAAGGTATAAACGATGTCCTTCAGATAGAATACTTGTCGTTTATGGAAAAGTGGGCTCTGGTAACTCGGCTAAATGCATCCATGGTGGTGCGGCCTTTGTGTGGCCCGTAATCCAGAACTATGAGTTTTTGGATCTGACCCCCATTTCCATTGAAGTGGACTTAACCAATGCCTTAAGTAGACAGAATATTCGTGTGAATGTCCCTTCAAGGTTTACCATAGGTATATCTACAGAGCCAGGGGTAATGCAAAATGCGGCAGAGCGATTGTTGGGCCTTGGTTTGCCGGAGGTGCAGGAGCTCGCCAAGGAAATTATTTTTGGTCAGCTGCGTTTGGTCGTAGCTTCAATGGATATTGAAGAAATTAATGCGGACAGAGACAAGTTTCTTTCCAATATTTCAACAAGTGTGGAGTCCGAGTTAAAAAAGGTAGGACTAAAGCTTATCAATGTAAACATTACGGACATAGTTGATGAATCAGGTTACATTGAGGCACTAGGAAAAGAAGCTGCAGCACATGCCATCAATGCGGCCCGTAAATCGGTAGCTGAGAAAAATAGGGATGGAGCTATTGGGGAAGCCAATGCTTTGCAGGACGAACGTTCACAAGTTGCCGCAGCAAATGCCAAAGCTGTTGAGGGTGAAAACTTAGCCAAAATAGATATTGCAAACTCCGAGTCCCTACGTCGCCAAAGGGAAGCAGAAGCGGAAAGGACGGCAATCGCTGCTGAAAAAGTTCAGGCAGCAAAGGCATTGGAAGAGTCATACTCCGCAGAACGTGAAGCAGAAAATGCAAGGGCAGAGCGTGAACGGAGCTCTCAGATGGCCGATGTTGTGGTACCGGCCCAAATCGATAAACAAAAAGTGGAAATTGACGCGGAAGCGGAGGCAGAAATGATTCGAAGAAAGGCAAAAGGAGAAGCAGATGCCATTCTATTCAAGGCAGAAGCTGAAGCAAAAGGTATTTTTGAAGTATTGACCAAACAGGCCGAGGGTTTGGACAAGATTGTTAAGGCTGCGGGAGATAATCCTAAAGATGCCGTACTACTCCTAATTGCCGATAAATTACCCGAACTTGTTGAAAAACAGGCAGAAGCTAACAAAAATATTAAAATTGATAAAGTAACCGTTTGGGATTCAGGTGCAAAAACGGAAGATGGAAAAAATTCCACGGCAAACTTTATTTCAGGAATGTATAAATCCGTGCCCCCATTGCAAGAAATGTTCAATATGGCTGGAATGCAGTTGCCAGAATACCTGAAGGGTAAAGATATAGCTTCTCCAGAGGGTGAAGGTAAGACTCAAGAACCACCTACAAATTCAAACGATAAGACTAAGGAATAATCAATCCATCGGATACTTGTAAATCTGAAAAATTCGTTGAGACTTACATTTTAAATATGAGATTCATCAGGATAGTCTATTTTAGAATTTTGTAGATTTGATTATATGAGCGAGACAAAACACAACTGGACCAAAGAAGAGATACTCGAAATTTACAACAAACCCCTAATGGAACTGCTCTATCAGGCCGCAACTGTCCATAGGGAAAATCATGATCCCAATACGGTTCAAGTCTCCACACTACTGTCCATTAAAACGGGGGGTTGTCCTGAAGATTGTGGCTATTGTCCGCAGGCCAAGCGCTATCATACCGATATTGAAGGAAATGATTTGATGACCGTCCCACATGTCAAAGCCCAAGCTTTAAGGGCAAAAGCAGCTGGGAGCTCCCGGATTTGTATGGGTGCTGCCTGGAGAAACGTCAAGGACGGTCCAGAATTTGACCAAGTTCTGGAAATGGTACGTACCATCAATAAGTTGGACATGGAGGTATGTTGTACCCTTGGGATGGTCACCGAAAATCAGGCCAAGCGTCTCGCGGAAGCGGGTTTGTACGCCTACAATCACAACTTGGATACTTCTGAAGAATATTATAAAGAGGTCATCTCTACAAGGGGTTACGAAGACCGTTTGCAGACCATTGAAAACGTACGGAAAACCAATGTTACGGTTTGTAGCGGTGGGATTATAGGCATGGGTGAAGCGGTGGAAGACCGCGCAGGAATGCTGGTGGCCCTTTCAACTTTAAACCCTCAACCGGAATCAGTACCCATAAACGCTTTGGTAGCGGTAGAGGGAACCCCAATGGAAGATGAGAAACCTGTTGAAATCTGGGAAATGATTCGAATGGTTGCTACCACTAGGATTGTAATACCAAAAACCCAAGTTCGTCTCTCCGCCGGTAGAACCCAAATGAGCCGCGAAGGCCAGGCCATGTGTTTTTTTGCTGGAGCCAATTCCATTTTCGCAGGGGACAAACTGCTCACTACTCCCAACCCGGATGTCAATGAGGATATAAAAATGTTCAAACTACTTGGAATCAACGCTCAGAAAGCTTTTGAGAAACACCCTCAGCCGCCAACTGTGGAAGCCGAAGATTCACAATATTGTGATTTGGGTGAAAAACCCAGATGGTCCCGACCACGCCATACCATTGAACGTAATCAACAGGCAAGGGAAAAAGCAAAACTTACAATAAAGGAGGTTCCGGCTGAAGCCAATTGAAAAGCTTTTTTTATTTTAGTTGATTCTAAATAAGGTGCCTTGCAACTCAATCTAGAACAAATACCAAGGGTAAAAACACTTACTAAGCGGGTTTTTTTAAAAGACTACTTTAGGCCTCAAAGACCGGTTGTCATCGAGAATTTCATTGAAGATTGGCCGGCCTTTCACAAGTGGAATCTGGATTATATTAAAAAGGTTGCTGGTAACAAGGAAGTACCTTTGTATGATGACCGCCCAGTGAAGCATGATGAAGGTTTTAATGAGCCCCACGCTCGAATGAAGATGTCGGAATATGTTGATTTGTTAAAATCTGAACCCACCAAGTACCGAATATTTCTTTGGAACGTCCTAAAGGAAGTGCCCGTACTTCAAAGAGATTTTAAGTTTCCCGATTTTGGAATCCGTTTGATGAAGGGATTGCCCATGCTTTTTTTTGGGGGAAGCGACTCCCATACCTTTATGCATTATGATATTGACCTAGCCAATATTTTTCACTTTCATTTCGAAGGAAAAAAGCAGTGTATTTTATTCTCACAAGATGAGACCAAGCATCTCTATAAAATACCCCACTCGCTAATAACCAGGGAGGATATCGATTTTGCAAATCCTGATTTAAAGAAGTGGCCAGCTTTAAAAAATGCCAAAGGGCACATTGCCCATTTGGAACATGGCAATGTACTTTATATTCCTGAAGGATATTGGCACCATATGAAATATGTAACCCCTGGCTTTTCCATGAGCCTTAGGGCCATTGCCAGAAAACCCAAAAACTTTGCAAAAGCGATTTACAATATTTTCTTTATGCGGCATTATGATAACTTTATGCGCAAACGTAAAGGTCAGGAGTGGATTGATTGGAAGAATGAAGAGGCCATTAGAAGAACCAATGATTTGATGGGTGCGGCCTAAATCAGCTCCTTGATTTTTTCATATACCAAATCACTTTCCCAACCCCGGTGCAGTAAATAATCGGCTAACTTCCTCTTTATTTTTTGAGGATGGGTTTCCTTAATTTGACGTAACCGTTTTTTGGCTAGAGCGTCTAAGGCAGCCAAGTAATCCCTTTCTGAAATCTCATTAAGTGCGGATTGTATATTGAATTTGGAAATATTTCGATATTTCAATTCATTGACAATTCGGTTTTTCCCCCAGCTCTTGGTGCTGAACTTACCACGGGCAAAACTTTTGGCAAAGCGTTCTTCGTTAAGATAGTTCCCTTGTATGAGATACGCCAAAATATGGTCCCTGACTTGGGGTATCATACCAAAAGATATCAGTTTTTCCATTACCTCTTTATGACAGCGTTCTTGGTAGGCGCAATATTGCTCGATTTTTTTTGTGGCTTCGGCTATCGTATAGCCTTTGGATAAATGCATTCTCAAAAGTATAAAAACAAAAAAGCGACCCCGTTTCCGAAGTCGCTTTTTATCATTTTAAAACCTTACCCTCTTTATCTTTAAATCGATATTCCAAATAGGTATAGGCATCCCTAGGCTGTATTTTTACCCATTTTTTATGTTCTAAATACCACTTTGTCCGTATGGAAGGAAATCCTTTGGTCAAATAGGCGGCAATAAATGGATGTAAATTAAGTACAATGCCATTATCCGCGTTTTTGCCCTTTAGTATCCGTTCTAAATCCACATTTATTTTGTCAATCAAAACAATGGGGGCTTCCACTTCCTGACCGTCACCATTGGGGTTTTCCTCACTGGTTTTGATTTTCATCTCTGGCCGGACACGTTGTCGTGTAATTTGAACCAAACCAAACTTGCTGGGTGGCAAGATTTTGTGCTTGGCGCGATCGTCCTTCATTTCATCCCTCAAGTGATCAAAGAGTTTTCTTCTATGATCTCCGCGTGTCATATCAATGAAGTCGATAACGATGATACCTCCCATATCACGAAGTCTCAATTGACGAGCTATTTCACTTGCCGCCAACATATTTACTTCCAACGCGGTATCTTCTTGGTTTTTTGCCTTGTTAGATCGGTTTCCGCTATTGACGTCAATGACGTGCAACGCTTCCGTATGTTCAATGACAAGGTATGCACCTTTGCTCATGGATGCCGTTTTCCCGAAAGATGTTTTTATCTGGCGTTCAATACCAAATTTTTCAAATATGGGGGCAGAGCCTCTATATTGTTTTACAATAGACGCTTTATCTGCGGCAATCTCGTGTAGGTACTCCTTTATGTTTTCATAAAGGATTTCATCATCAACATGGATTCCGGTAAAAGAATCATTAAAAACATCCCGTAAAATGGACGATGCCCTGTTGACCTCTACCAATACTTTGGATGGATGTTCGGCCCTATAAAGGGACTTACACATATTTATCCACTTGTGGTGAAGGTTTTGAAGGTCTTTGTCAAGTTCAGCTACTTTTTTGCCTTCTGCAACGGTGCGGATAATTACACCAAATCCTCTGGGCTTAATACTGGTAACCAGTCTTTTTAACCTATCTTTTTCTTCCCTGCTTCCTATCTTTTGTGAGACGGAAACCCGATCGGAAAAAGGTACCATGACCAAATAACGTCCTGCTATGGAAAGCTCGGAACTTATTCTTGGGCCCTTTGTGGAAATGGGTTCTTTTACAATTTGCACCAAAATGGATTGATTGGCCTTAATAACTTCGTTAATACTGCCATTCTTATCAATATCTTTTTCAAATGGAAAATTCTTTAAAGAGAAATCCTTTAGTTTTCCGGTACGTGCCAGTTTAACAAATTTGAGAAGGGTTGAAAGTTGTGGCCCTAGGTCATGGTAATGCAGAAAGGCATCTTTCTCATAACCTACATTTACAAAGGCCGCGTTTAATCCTGTCACGGGTTTTCTTATTTTGGCTAAGAAAATATCACCAACCGAAAAGCCATTATCGTCCTCTTCTTTATGAAGTTCAATTAATTTTCCATCTTTTAACAAGGCAAAATCAACAGCATCGGAACTAGAGCGTACAATTAATTCTCTATTCACCTTTATGTTAATTTTGTAGTTCCACCAGTCTTAGTGGAACCTAGATTATACAATTATATATTTCCGATTATACATCGAATCTGTAATGGAAATTTTTCCAGTTATGTCAAAGAACGTGAAAGCAAAAAAGTAGTCGAATGCGACTACTTTTTCTTGTGTCGGTTGGCTCTTCTGCGCTTTTTGCGTTTGTGGGTGGCCACCTTATGTCTTTTTCTTTTCTTACCGCTAGGCATATAGTGCTGGTTTAA